>JASLHQ010000092.1 GCA_030152265.1 Savagea sp. | reverse complement strand
ATTCAAATTAACGAAAAATCATCTTATGAACGCATTTGGCAAAAGGCGAAAGAACGTGGCTTACATTTAAATGAGAGTAACGTAAAGGTCGTGCCAGGACGATGAAAAAAAAGTTTCGATTCCAATGGGGAGCCTTTCTACTAGTAGTATTTTTTGTAGGCTTCTTTTTTATATTGTTTTTCAGAGTGACATTTATTCAAATGACAGGTTATGCAAAAGGTCAAGAGTTGACGGAAATGGCGAAAGAAAAATATGCGCGTGAATTCATTTTGCAAGGCGAGCGCGGCGAAATCGTTGATCGCAATGAACAACTAATTGCAACGGATACGTTGAGTTACCGTCTCGTTGCAGTCGTTAAGCCAGACCCATCAACTGAAAAATCAGGCATCAATTATCATGTCGTTGATGCTCAAAAGACGGCTCGTGTTCTCGCTAAATTTATCGATATGCCCGAACAAAAAATTTACGACATTATCCAAAAAGGAATTGATGAAGTAGCGGCGGGAAAATCTCGCTACCAAGTTGAATTTGGAAAAGCAGGTCGTGAAATTGGAATTGAAGAAGCGGAAAAATTAGCCCAAGCAGTCGAAGAAGAAGGGTTGACAGGTGTTTCGCTCATCGAAGAAAAAAAGCGATTTTATCCGAACGGCATTTTCGCCTCTCATTTAATCGGTTACGCGACGAAAGAGTTAAATGAAGAAGAAAAGAAATACGAAACGACCGGTAAAATGGGAATTGAAAAAGTGTACAACGACGTCTTGCGTGGCCAGCCAGGTTCGATCAATTATCAGTCGGATCGTTGGGGTTTCGTCTTAGCTGGAACGAACCGCATCGTTGAACCAGCGAAAAAAGGCGCACAAATTAAATTAACGCTCGACAACACACTTCAAAACTTCACGGAAGATGCGATGAATGAAATGATGGTGCAATACAAACCGAAAAAAGCACTCGCAGTGATTGCGAACGCCAAGACCGGTGAAATTTTAGCAATGTCACAACGTCCGACGTTCGACCCTGAAACGCGTGAAGGATTGACCGATAGTTGGTTGAACGAAGCGATTGAGAACACGATTGAACCAGGTTCAACGATGAAAATGTTCACATTAGCGGCAGCGATTGAAGAAGGAAAATGGCGCCCGAACGATTACTTTAAATCTGGTTCTTATAAAGTGTACGACAAGACGATCAATGACGTAAATAAACACGGTTGGGGAACGATTTCGTTTTTAGAAGGCTTTCAACGTTCGAGTAACGTATCGATGGCCTACTTGTTAGAACGTATCGGTGACCGTCGTTTCATCGAATATTTAGAGGACTTCGGATTCGGTAAACCAGTAGGAATCTCTTTACCGAATGAAGCTCCTGGAATTATATTGGATCGTTACCCAGCTGAACGTGTGACGACAGCTTACGGTCAAGGTTCTACCGTCACACCGTTACAAATGATTCAAGCAGCGACTGCTATTGCGAACGACGGTAAAATGATGCAACCGTACATTATCGACACGATCACTGATCCGAACACGGGAGAAATCGTTACGAAAAATGAACCGCATCAAGTAGGCACACCGATTTCTGCGGAAACAGCAAAAGAAGTTCGTGACGTGTTAGCATCTACTGTGACAGCGCCGCACGGAACGGGACAAAGCTATGCTTTACCGACATATGACGTAGGGGGGAAAACGGGAACAGCAGAAATTCCACATCCAGATCGACCTGGTTATATGAGTGGCGGAAGCAACTACTTATTCTCCTTTTTAGGTATGGCGCCGATTGATGATCCAGAATTAATTATGTTTGTCAGCGTGCAACAGCCGATTACAAAGCCGGGAGAATACGGATCAGTTCCCGTTGCGAAAGTGTTTACGAACGTGATGGAGAGCGCCTTAAAGTCATTGAACGTCGCTCCGAACGAAGTCGCGCCGATTGAAGTGAAAGCGAATGAAAACTACGTCGGAAAATCGTCCGATGCAGCGGTACAACAATTGAAAGAATCAGGCTTCACACCGATCGTGATCGGTGAAGGGGGAGAAGTGATGGAACAGTATCCGTCGGAAGGAACGGAACTGCCACCGAATACGTTCGTATTATTGAAAACAGCGGGCGACAGCACTCTCCCGAATTTCGACGGCTGGTCGAAAAAAATGCTTCTTTCCTACAAAGCGCTTTCTAATTTAGACATTCGCATTGCAGGTGAAGGATACGTGACCGAACAAAACTTAGGAGAAGGAACGCTCGTGACGAAAGATGATCCAGTCGTCATCCAATTAAAGCGTCCTGAGCAAAAATACGAAACACCTCCGCAAGAAGAAACAGAAGAAGAGGAACAAGAATTACAAGAAGATGAGTAAGAAGGAGTAAGACGATGTCAACTGTACAAAATTTGACGATAGTTATCGCGACACTCGCATTAACGATCGTAATCGGATATGCGATTATCCCGATACTACACAAAATGAAATTCGGGCAAACAATCCGAGAAGAAGGTCCGAAAGCGCACCAACAAAAAGCAGGAACACCGACGATGGGCGGTTTGATTTTTTTTGCTTCGATAACAATTAGTACATTAATTTTTAGCTTCCTCTATGACGTTTGGTCAACGGAAGTTTGGATCATGCTCATCGTATTTATCGGGTATGGCCTCATCGGGTTTTTAGACGATTTTATTATCGTCGTCATGAAAAGAAATTTAGGTTTAACTTCTTTACAAAAACTAATAGCGCAAATCGTCGTAGGAGTGATCGCTTACTTCTTACTTCGACAATCTGAATATTTTGATACAGCGATCGCGATTCCGCTCACTTCTTGGACGATCGACTTCGGTATATTTTACGTCGTCTTTCTCGTCTTCTGGCTCGTCGGTTTCTCAAATGCGATCAATTTAACGGACGGTTTAGACGGTTTAGTTGGCGGAACGACATTTTTCACATTTCTCGCGTTTGCGTGGATTGCGTATGCGGCGGATGTGGTCAGTGTGACGCTCGTTTCAATTATTACGGCAACTGCCATGCTCGGCTTTTTATACTTTAATCGCAAGCCGGCGAAAGTGTTCATGGGTGATACAGGCTCACTTGCGCTAGGTGGCTTAATTGCGACGATTTCAATATTGTTGAAAATTGAATTGTTACTGTTATTGATTGGTCTCATTTACGTCATTGAAACTTTATCGGTCATTATTCAAGTGATCAGTTTCAAAACGACGGGGAAACGTGTATTCAAAATGAGTCCGATACATCATCATTTTGAATTATCAGGTTGGTCAGAGTGGCGAGTCGTCTTGACATTTTGGTTCGTGTCATTCATTAGTGCGCTAATTGCTGTCCTACTGGAGGTATACGTATGAAGCACATTACAACTTTAAAAAATAAAAAAGTACTCGTTCTCGGACTAGCGAAAAGCGGTTTTTCTGCAGCGAAAATGCTTCATGAATTGGGTGCAATCGTAACGGTGAACGATTTCGCAAAGTTGCAAGGGGATGAACACGCGACGACGCTTCGCAATTTAGGAGTTGAAGTGATCGGTGGTGGACATCCTGAAGAAGTACAAAATGGCGATTTTGACCTCGTCGTCAAAAACCCAGGCATCCCGTATACGAATATCGTCATTGAAAAGATGGTCGCTCGCAACATTCCGATTTGGACGGAAGTCGAACTCGCCTATTTAATTAGCGAAGCTCCGATTGTAGGCATTACTGGTTCCAACGGAAAAACGACGACGACGACATTGCTTTACCATTTATTAAACATCGATGGAAAGCAGCCGCTCATCGCTGGAAACATTGGGACGGTCGCAACAGATGTCGCAGAACATGCGAGAGCAGACCAGATGATGATTACAGAATTATCTTCATTCCAACTGATGGGCATCGAGCAATTCCGTCCACGCATTGCGATATTGACGAACTTATATGAAGCGCATCTCGATTATCATGGAACGAAAGAGCATTATATTGAAGCGAAAGCGAACTTGTTTAAAAATCAAACGGCCGAAGATTTTTTAATTTACAACGCCGATCAAGAAGAAGTCGTTCGCGTGGCGGAACAGACAGAAGCACAATTGTATCCATTCTCTCGCAAACGCATATTGGAACGTGGAATGAGTGCGGACGATGAAATGATTTACTGGAACGGAGAGCCTTATTTAAAAAGAGCGCTCATTAAAATTCCAGGCGAACATAATTTAGAAAACGTGCTCGCTGCGACAGCGGCCGCATTACTTATGGATTGCTCGAAAGAAACAGTAGAAGATGTATTAAGTTCATTTACTGGAGTGAAACATCGCATGCAGTTCGTCTTAGAGCAAAACGGGATTAAGTTTTACAACGATTCGAAAGCGACGAACACGCTCGCGACGAAAAGTGCATTGCAGTCGTTTAAAAATGCCCCTATTTTACTCATTGCAGGTGGATTAGAGCGCGGTCATTCATTCGATGAATTGCGTCCTTACATGGATAACGTGAAAGCGGTCATTACGTTCGGAGAAACTCGACGACGTTTCGCTCAATTTGCCGAAGATTGCAAAGTTCCGATTGTCGAAACGATGGAGACGATGGAAGAAGGCGTTGCAAGAGCGATGACCCATGCAACAAAAGGAGATGTCGTATTACTCTCCCCATCTTGCGCAAGTTGGGATCAGTACGGTAGCTTTGAATTGCGAGGAGAAGCCTTTATCGACGCCGTTATGAAATTGACGAAGTGAGGTGTTTGTCATGTCGACGGTTGTAGATATACAAGATAAAATTCCAGAGCTCGTCAAAAAGAAAAGGCGGAGACTCAATCGTCGTTTTTACACATTTGTCGTCATCATTTTATTGCTTTTACTAACACTCATTTACTTTCAAACAAGTTTGAGCGATGTGAAAGAAGTCGACGTGTACGGCGCATCTTTAGCAGAACCGATCGAATACGTTGAAGAGAGTGGTATTCGAATGGGGGATTCGATTTGGGGATTGAAATTGAACGAGATTGAACGACAACTGTTGAAAATGCCTACTGTGAAAGCTGTTGAAGTGAGCCGCAGTTGGAATCGAATCGTCTCATTGAAAATTCAAGAAAAAATGCCTGTCGCTTACATTGAAACAGAAGGGCTGTTTCAATTGATGTTGGAAGACGGAACAGAACTTCCTTACGTGCACAATCAAATGACGCGCAAAATTCCAATTATTTCTCGCTTCGAAACGCTCGAACAGAAACAGCAAATTGCAGCGCAACTGTTGCAAATTGAAGATGCCGTGTTCGAACTCATTTCAGAAATCATTATCGCGCCGACGGACTACGAGTTAAAAGTACGCCTGTATATGGATGATGGGAATGAAGTGCATACGTTAATGAATAATTTAGCAGAGCGCCTCACTTACTATCCGCAACTCGTTACACAACTCGGACCTGAAGAAAAAGGAGTGTTTGACTTGGAAGTCGGTGCTTATTTTACATCGTACGACAAGTTATATGGAGGAAGTGACAATGATGAGCAACAAGAAGAAGAGATCGAAGAAGAATAGCGTAAGGCAAATTTGGTTTTCCGTCGTCTTTTTAGTACTCGGTTTCATCTTTGCTTTCTCATATAAAACACTCGGCATAAACAATCAGCAAGACAATTACCAACCGCTCGCTTATTTGCGAGAAGAGCAATATCGCGAAGAGTTGTTACGTTTGCAAGAGCGCAATAAAGAACTTTACGAAGAATTGGAAGAAAAAATGCGCGAAGTGATGGACATTGAGCATTCGTTCATGCATGAAGAAGATCGCCATACGAATTTGATTGAAGAGGCTGAGCAACTACGTTTATTACTCGGGCTCGTGCCAGCGCAAGGGGAAGGCGTGAAAGTGACGCTAAAAGATGCTGATTACGACCCGCTTACGCAAAACCCGAACGACTACATCGTACATGAAAGTCACGTACTTCGCGTCGTCAATGAATTGAAAATTGCGGGCGCGGAAGGGATTGCGATTAACGGGCAACGATTGACAGCTAATTCATCGATAAAATGTACAGGACCGGTCATTACGGTAGATGGTAAAACATTCCCCGAACCGTTCGTCATTGAAGCGGTCGGCTCACAAGAAGTGTTGCAGTCATCTTTACAATTACGTGGAGGCGTACTAGATTCACTTGAACAAGATCATATCGTCGTGTCTGTTGAAGAAAAAGAGATTATGTTACCAGCATTGAGGGAAGGGTAGTGATGAAAATAAAACCAAAAGTGAGCATTGCCCTCATGCTTGTTGTGTCGCTCGTCGGTTTTATGCTGGCTGTCCAGTATAACTCTTTAAATCATCAACCAGCGGAACGAGATACGCGAGACATTTGGGCGATTCGAAATGAAATTGCTGAACAGAAACAAGCGCAATCCGTGCTGTTAAAAGAAATACGAGATATGGATCACACATTATATACGTATGAACGGGCAAAATCAGAAGACCCTGAAATGGCTTTAATCGAAACGGTAGACGACTTAAAAAAGCGAGCAGGCTTCACTTCTTTAACAGGTCCAGGAGTCGAAATTGAAATTCAACCATCGCCAGAAAGTATCGCTTTAGGTTTACCCATCGAAACAATACAAGCCGATTTGTTGACTCGCTTCATCAATGATGTGAATCGTATGAGCGGTTTAATTATCGAAATTGATTCGAAACGTTATACGATTTTAAGTGCAATTCGAGATATTAATGGTGTGACGACAGTGAATGGTTTGAATGTGAAGAACCCACCCTTTACAATAAAGATTGTAACGGAAACATTTGAGGACAGTGAGAAAGTGTACAACTACTTACTCGCTTCTCCATTACACGATGATTTTTACATCGATAATCTCATAATTGATATTCATGAACCGAGTGAGCAAATCGAATTAAATGGTTGGACGGAACAGGTTGAGATGATGTACTTACAACAATTGCCGAAGGAGGACGATTAAATGTGGCTACCATTGCTCGGTTTACTCATAGGTATTTCTCTCGGATTGTTGTCAGACCTACAAATTCCATCCGTCTACAGCAACTATTTATCGATTGCCGTATTGGCAGCGTTAGACACGCTATTTGGTGGAATTCGTGCACACCTTCAACAAGTGTACGACGATAAAATATTTATATCTGGTTTCTTCTTCAACATTATACTCGCAGCGAGCTTAGCCTTTCTCGGAGTACACCTCGGAGTTGATCTTTATTTGGCGGCCGTGTTCGCTTTCGGAGTACGTCTGTTCCAAAATATTGCGATCATCCGTCGTATTTTGTTGACGAAATGGTCCGAGCGAGCTGAAGAAAAGAAACGAGGAGAGATAGAGGAGAGTCAGGATGCTTAAAAACTTTAGACAATGTAAGAAAAATGCAATAGAATATAGTATGCAATCATTTGCAGGAGGTGTGAAGAATGGATGAATCAGAATACTATGTAGCGCTCGATATCGGATCGTCGACAGTGAAATTACTCGTAGGAAAAGTAGCGGATGACACGGTGCATGTTATCGGTGTGACCGAAGTGGCATCGAAAGGTATTCGCAAAGGGACCATCATCGATATTGAAGCGACAGTAAAGTCAATCAAACAAGTAATTGAGGAAGCAGAACGAATGATGAACGTGAAAGTGTCTGAAGTCGTTCTCGGAATACCTGCAAATGACGTACAGTTCCAAAAAGCGAAAGGTGTCGTTGCGATTAACAATGACAATCGTGAAATTACAGATGATGAATTGCACCGCGTGATCGATTCGGCACAACTCATGTCTGTATCACCAGAACGCGAAGTGTTAAATATCGTCCCGAAACAATTTATCGTAGATGATTATGATGAGATTAAAGATCCGCGCGGTATGCTTGGGATACGATTAGAATTGGAAGGAACTTTAATTACGACGTCTAAAACATTGCTTCACAACATATTGCGTTGTGTTGACAAAGCGGGCGTCCAAGTACGTGAAATTTATTTACAATCATTAGCAGCTGGGACATTCGCTTTAACAGAAGATGAAAAAAATCACGGTGTCGCTTATGTTGACATCGGTGGTGGCATTACGACAGTTACGGTCTTTAAAGATAACCATATCGTCGGCAGCTCTGTCATTCCAGTCGGTGGCGATAATATGACGAAAGATTTGTCTATCATCTTAAAAACATCGACAGAAGAAGCGAAAAAAATTAAATATCAATACGGCCACACGTATGTGGAAGATGCTTTGGATGACTGGATTGAAGTACCTGTAATCGATCAAGATAAACATGAAAACATAAGCCAAAAATACGTCGCTGAAATTTTAAGCGCGCGTATGGAAGAGCTATTCGATTTAATTATCGATGAATTGTATAATATGAATGTGACAGATTTACCAGGAGGCATCATTTTGACAGGTGGCGCAACGAAAGTGGAAGGCATTTTACATTTAGCGCGTGACGTGTTCCAATTGCGTGTACGTTTACATGCACCACCGTATATCGGCGTGCGAGATCCAAAATATACGACCGCAGTAGGGCTCATCCAGTATGCAGCGAAAGACGATCAATTTTACAATCGCTCTTACGTGCCTGCTCAAGATTTTAAACAACCGCAACAATCGAATGAAAATCAACAGTCACAATCCGATTTTTACGAAGATGAAGATTTTTACGATTATGATGACGAGTATGAATATGAACAAGAGAAAAAAGAAAAGAAGGAAGGCTTATTTAGCAAAACGAAAAAGCTATTTAACAATTTCTTTGATTGATTACGTAGGTAATATTTAGGAGGAGAGACGATGCTTGAATTTGATATGAATGATGAAGCGCTAGCGGTCATTAAAGTAATTGGAGTTGGTGGTGGAGGTAATAACGCGGTCAACCGTATGATTGAACATGGAGTAAGAGGAGTAGACTTTATTGCAGTGAATACGGACGCTCAAGCGTTAAATTTATCATCTGCTGACATTAAGCTTCAAATAGGTGGGAAATTGACGAGAGGGTTAGGAGCAGGAGCGAACCCAGAAGTCGGAAAAAAAGCAGCAGAAGAGAGTAAAGAGCAAATCGAAGAAGCATTGCAAGGGGCGGATATGGTATTCGTCACAGCAGGAATGGGTGGAGGAACTGGAACAGGAGCAGCGCCAGTCATCGCTCAAATCGCGAAAGACCTCGGAGCTTTAACGGTAGGAGTTGTGACGCGTCCGTTTATGTTTGAAGGAAAAAAACGTGCGACACAAGCGGCTGGTGGAATTGCAGCGATGAAAGATGCTGTCGATACACTTATCGTCATTCCGAACGATAAATTGCTTGAGATTGTTGACCGCAATACGCCGATGCTCGAAGCGTTTAAAGAAGCAGATAACGTACTTCGTCAAGGGGTACAAGGTATTTCTGACTTAATTGCAGTACCGGGACTCATCAACTTAGACTTCGCTGACGTGAAAACGATTATGAGCGATAAAGGTTCAGCATTGATGGGAATCGGGATGGCAACCGGTGAAAACCGTGCGACAGAAGCGGCGAAAAAAGCGATTTCAAGTCCGCTTTTAGAAACGTCAATCGACGGAGCACGAGGTGTATTAATGAACATTACGGGTGGCTCAAACTTAGGGCTTTATGAAGTACAAGAAGCAGCGGATATCGTTGCGGCAGCGAGCGACCAAGAAGTGAACTTAATTTTCGGTTCAGTCATTAACGATGAATTGAAAGATGAAATTATCGTCACAGTCATTGCGACAGATTTCAATAAAGATCGTGAAGTGAAGATGCCAAAAGTGTCACAACCGACATATACACAACCGAAAAAAATGGCAGAACCTACACCGTCACAACAACAATCGGCACCTGTTCATTATGAAGAGCCGAAGAAACAAGAAGTAGATAAAACGGAAGACATGTTAGACATTCCACCATTTTTACGCAATCGCAATCGCCGTCGATAATGTTTAGCATGTGTACGAAAAATGGAGAAAAGTAGTGATACATCATGAATGAACTAGACAAACGAAAACGAGAAATTGAAGAGCGGATTCAAGCCGCATGCGACCGCGCAGGAAGAGAGCGTTCATCCGTTCAAGTGATCGCCGTAACAAAATCAATTTCGACAGAGCGAACAGAAGAAGTCGTCCGCGCAGGGTACGTAAAACTCGGTGAAAACCGTCCTGAAGGATTGATGGAAAAAGGAAGTCACTTTCCGAAAGAATCAGTCGAGTGGCACTTCATCGGTAACGTGCAAAGTCGCCGTGTGAAAGATATTATTCCTCACGCTCAAGTGATTCACTCTTTACAAACGATGTCTGTTGCGAAACAGATTGAAAACCGTGCTGAACGAGTGATCGACTGCTTCGTACAAGTGAATACATCTGAAGAAGATTCGAAGTCAGGCCTTGCGATTGATGAGGTGAAGCCGTTTATCGAACAATTGCAAAGCTTTGAACGTTTACGTGTAGTCGGTTTAATGACGATGGCACCATTTACAGAAGATGAGGCGGTCATACGCCGAACTTTCCGTACACTCGCAACATTGCAGCGAGAAATTGAAGCTTTACACCTACAACATGCACCTTGCCACTTTTTGTCGATGGGGATGTCAAATGATTTCGAGATTGCGATTGAAGAAGGAGCAACTCACATACGAATCGGTACAGCATTAGTCGGTTCAGAAAGCGGGGGATCATTATGAGTTTAAAGCAAAAGATTGAGAAATGGTTTTATTTAGAAGATGAAGAAGAGTACGAAGAAATGAAACAACCGACAGCGCGCGAAAAAATTCATGCAGTACAACAAGAGCGCCCAGTCGAGCAAGCGAGGCAAAAAGTGACGAAGCCAACACAACAAAATCAACAGTCGAAACAACAGAAGCCGAATCTCGTCAGCATTGAAAGTGCGAAAAAGACGGCGGAAGTATTTTTAACAGAGCCACGTGTCTATGCAGAAGCACAAGAAATTGCTGATCAATTGTTACAAAAGAAAGCAGTCATCGTCAACTTACAACGAATTGATCGTGAGCAAGCCTTGCGTATCGTTGACTTCTTAAGTGGGACGGTCTATTCGTTGAACGGAGACATTCAACGCGTCGGAACAGATATTTTCTTATGCACACCTGAAAATGTGGAAGTCGGCGGAGAAATTACAGATTATATAGAATGGTAAATTGAGGTGTCAATATGTTATTAGTAGCCAATATCGTAGGTTTGGCTTTTCAAATTTATTTTTTCCTCATTATCATTTATGTGTTAATGAGTTGGATTCCAGGACTTAGAGAATCATCATTTGGAGAATTAGTTGAAAAAGTAGTCGAACCGTATTTAGGTATTTTCCGTTCGATTATTCCACCACTCGGAATGATTGATTTTTCACCGATTGTCGCATTGTTAGCGCTGAACTTAATTCAATCGGGTGTTTACACAATCCTCGATTGGATTAGCAGAATGCTCTAACGCATAAAGGAGAAGAACGATGGAACAGTTGTTGCAACACTTTAGAGAGAGTGAAAAGGCATTTGTAGAAGAATGTCACAATTGGGCGAATGAAGTAGATGAGCAATATATTCCGAAATTGACGTCCTTTTTGAATCCACGAGAGCGCTACATTTTAAAGACGATTGTCGCACAGCGCGGCTTGCTTTATGCGAGCGAAGGTGGATTTGAAGGGGCGGAAAACAAACGTGTGATCATTTATCCGAGCTATTATGAGCCGACAGAAGAAGATTTCGAAATCGTCGTCTTTGAGCTTCGTTACCCTACGAAATTCGTCCAATTAACACATCGTGAAGTGTACGGCGCGCTCATGAATAGCGGCATTGACCGGACGCGTTTCGGCGATATCGTCTTTCAAGGAGAACGTGTTCAACTAGCTGTCGCATCCGATTTACAAACATTTTTCAAGTTGAACTTTACAGAAGTCGGTCGCACGAAAGTGCTATTGGAACTTGCGGAAAAACCGTATCTCGTGAACGAGCGAACGTTAGAAGAGCGATTAATTTTCGTCTCCTCTTTACGTTTAGATGCGATCGTTTCCGAAGTAGCGAACATTTCAAGGCAGCGCGCGTCCAAACTCATTCAAGGCGAGAAAGTGAAATTGAATTGGACAGTGACGACGAGCAATGCTCAAACGGTACAGCTCGAGGACATGATTTCTATTCGACAACATGGACGTTTTTATATTTTACGTTTGGAAGGGACGACGAAAAAAGACAATATTCGTCTAATCGTCGGCAAGCTCATCGATTGAAAAAAATAAGGGGCGGTGAAGGAACATGGCATTAACTCCATTAGACATACATAATAAAGCATTTAGCAAAGCGTTTAGAGGGTATGACGAAGATGAAGTGAACGAGTTTTTAGAACAAGTGATGCGCGACTATGAAGCGATTATTGAAGAGAATAAGCAACTGAAAAAACAACTGAACGATCAAGGTGAACGCGTTTCACATTTCAGTACATTGGAAGAAACGTTACAACGCTCGATTATCGTAGCGCAAGAGGCGGCAGAAGATGTGCGTCATAACGCGACACAAGAAGCAAAACTCATCGTGAAAGAAGCAGAAAAAAATGCAGATCGTATCATTAATGATGCACTTGCAAAATCACGTGCAATTACGATTGAGATTGGCGATTTACAAAAGCAATCGAAAGTGTTTCGCAACCGTTTGCGTCTTCTCGTAGAAGCGCAACTCGAAATGCTTCGTACGGAAGATTGGGATGCTTTATTGACAGAGAACCCGATCGAGGACGAAGAAATCGCAGAAGCTTACGAATCTAAACCCGAAGAAGAATAAAGTTGAACAGTTCTTGTCAATGAGAAAAGAATTGTGTATAATCAACGATATTCAAGAAAAGAATAGTAAGATGAAGATAGAGCGAGTAATTGAAGCGCTTAGTGCTTAGCGAGTTAAGGACAGTGGAAGCTTAACGACTAAACTTCAATGAAAATCACTCTGGAGTTAAGTAGTTCGAATCAATTAGACTACTTCGTAGACGCTGCGTTAAAGCGACTGAAGCGGTACGTCTTTTCCATAGACGTGCAATTAGGGTGGTAACGCGATACACTTCGTCCCTTCCATAGGGGGCGGAGTTTTTTTATTTTCAAAAAAGGAGAGAATTAATGTGGAATATAAAGATACGTTATTAATGCCAAAAACAGCGTTTCCGATGCGTGGAAATTTGCCGAATCGTGAACCAGAAATGCAAGCGAAATGGGAAGAATTAGACATTTATAAACTCGTTCAAGAACGTACGAAAGATCGTCCGATGTTCGTTTTACACGATGGACCACCATTCGCAAACGGTGACCTCCATATGGGACACGCATTGAACCGTGTATTAAAAGATATGATCGTTCGTCATAAATCGATGACAGGATACAATGCGCCATTCGTTCCAGGTTGGGATACACACGGTTTGCCAATTGAACAAGTCCTTTCAAACAAAGGGGTAAAACGTAAAGAAATGTCGATCGTTGAATATCGTCAAATGTGTGAAGATTATGCCTACACGCAAATCGATAAACAACGTACACAATCGAAACGTCTCGGCGTTCGTGGCGATTGGGAAAACCCATACATTACGTTAAAGCCAGAATTCGAATCACATCAAATTAAAGTATTCGGTAAAATGGCAGAAAAAGGTTACATTTACAAAGGATTAAAACCGGTTTACTGGTCACCTTCAAGTGAATCAGCGCTCGCTGAAGCGGAAATTGAATACCAAGATAAGCGCTCACCATCGATTTACGTTAGCTTCCCAGTGAAAGATGGAAAAGGTGTGCTCGAATCAGATGTAAACTTCCTCATTTGGACGACGACACCGTGGACGATTCCAGCAAACCTTGGAATTTCAGTCCATCCTGATTTCTATTACGCAGTCGTACAAGCGAATGACAAAAAATTCGTCATCGCAAAAGATTTAGTCGAATCTGTTGCGACAGAAATCGGTTGGGAATCGTATGAAATCGTTCAAGAGATGAAAGGGGCAG
>JASLHQ010000064.1 GCA_030152265.1 Savagea sp. | reverse complement strand
AAGAATACATGAGAAGATCATCAATGCACGAACAGATTACTTGCAAAAAATCTCTACTGAAATCATCAAAAACCACGATGTGATCGGAATAGAAGATTTGCAAGTATCAAATATGCTAAAGAACCGCAAACTATCTAAAGCCATTAGTGAGGTTTCATGGTATCAATTCCGAACCATGTTAGAATACAAAGCAGAATGGTACGGAAAACAAGTAGTCGTTGTATCTAAAACTTTTGCCAGCTCTCAATTGTGTTCGTGTTGCGGATACAAAAACAAAGACGTTAAAAATCTCAATCTTCGTGAATGGACGTGCCCGTCATGTCATACACATCACGATCGAGATCTTGACGCAAGTATTAATCTCAAAAAAGAAGCCGAAAGACTTCTAACCGTAGGGACTACGGGGATCGCCTAATCAATTAGAGCTCGTTAGAACTCTGTACTTAGGAATCCACTACGGCTTTAGCCTAGTGGTAGTTCAAGTTTTCATATATAATGGATAAGTATGACGAAAAAGGAGGATACTTCGTGGAAAACCAACAACCAAACAAAGGAAAACAACTGAAGAAAAAACAACGTAAGCAAGTCGTCTTCCGTGTGAATTTTTTATTTTTCACAGTCTTCTTACTTTTTTCGACACTGATTTTACGTTTAGGTTATTTGCAAATTGTCAAAGGGGAAGATTTTGTCGCAGAGTTAGCACGGGTCGATGAAATTACAATTAATACGACAATGCCGAGAGGGCGGATTTATGACCGAATTGGGCATGTACTCGTCGACAATGAGCCACAAAATGCGATTACATATACGAAGACGACACAGACGAAAGCGCGCGCCAATTACGATCAAGAAGGAAATCAAACATCTGAAGACGGCATGTTAGAAATTGCTGAAAAGCTCGCATCGTATATTGAAAAAGATGATCGTCGTGTTACAGTTGCAGATAAACGGGATTTTTGGATTTTACTCAATCCAGAACTCGCAGCAGAAAAAGTTTCGCAAGAAGAACGTCAAAAAATTTCAAGCGATAAAAAGAAAACGAGTAAACAAATCGATCGTGAAATAAACCAATTAACACGTGATCGAATTACTGAGGAAGAACTTAATTCTTTCACAAAAGAAGAATTGAAAGTTCTCGCGATTTATCGTGAAATGATGGCGGGCTATGCGTATTCACCATCAATCGTTAAAAGTGAAGAAGTATCAGAAGAAGAATTTGCTATCGTCTCAGAACATTTGAGTGATCTGCCAGGAGTCAATACGACGACGGATTGGACGCGTGTTAAATTGTCGAAAAGCGCGATTTTAGGTTCGACAACGAGTCCGATTGAAGGAATTCCAAAATCGCATTTAGATTATTATTTATCGCGAGGTTATTCACGAAATGACCGCGTCGGACGCAGTTATTTGGAACAGCAATACGAAGATTTATTATCTGGTCAAAAAGCGGTTCATAAAAACATTAAAAACCGAGCTGGAAAAGTGATTGGAACGGAAGTCGTGTATGAAGGAGAGCCAGGTAAAGATCTCGTTCTATCGGTTGACCGCGAATTAGAATTAGAGTTGGAACAAATGTTAGAAAAAACGTTGCGTGATTTGAAACAAAGTTCAACTGCTTCAAAGTTAGATCAAGGATTTATCGTCATGATGGATCCGAATAACGGAGAAGTTTTAGCGCTTGTTGGAAAACAGATTGTTCGCAATGAAGAGACAGGGAAATGGGATGTTTTAGACTATGCTTACGGAACGTTCACAGCAGCTTATGAAGCCGGATCCACGGTGAAGTTAGCGACGATGTTGACGGGGTATAACGAGGGTGTCGTGCGCTTAGGTGAGCGTAAAATTGACGAGCCTTTACGTGTCGGCGGTATTTGGAAACGTTCGTTATTCAACCGTTTTGGACGTGTCTCCATCGATGATGTAACAGCACTCGGTCGTTCATCCAACGTTTATATGTTTAGAATTGCGTTGTCACTCGGACAGTATATACCTGGACGTGCTTCATCCATTGATACGACAGCGTACGATAAATTCCGTGACAATTTCGCTTCATTCGGACTCGGTGTTCGCACAGGAATCGATTTACCGGGAGAAGTAGAAGGGGTAAAAGGTCCAGAATTAACTGTCGGAAAACTGATGGACTTTTCAATTGGACAATATGATACGTATACGACATTACAAATGGCACAATACGTATCGACAATTGCGAATGGCGGATATCGTATCGCGCCACGTGTCGTAAAAGAAATCCGGGAGCCATCGGTTGATGGCATTCAATTTGGCCCGTTGTTGCAAGAGACACCGATTAACGTCTTAAATCGAATTGAAAATACGGCAGAAGAAATTGAGCAAGTGAAAAAAGGGATGCACTATGTTTATTACGGTCCAAATGGAACAGCTGCCCGTTTAATGGAAGGCGCACCATATACAGCAGCAGGGAAGACTGGAACAGCCGAGACATTTAAAGACGGTCGTAGCACAATTAGTTTATCTCATGTCGGTTATGCGCCGGCGGACAATCCAGAAGTCGCTTATGCGGTCGTCATTCCGCACGTGACGACTCACTACACGTTCCAAACTTCAGCAACGACGAATAATCTCGTGCGTGGTGCATTAGATAGCTACTTCGCGATTAAAGAGCGTCGTGCGCAAGAAGGGACAGAATCTGAAATTGAGCGTTTAATTTTACCGCCGATCGAACAATTAGAAGAGAAAAATTAATGCTATGTAAGGTTGGAATAGATTCCTAAAACTGAAAAGGCATGAAATCGAATGTAAAAACATTGATTTCATGCCTTTTAGTATTTAAGTAATTTTATTTTCGAAGTTTGACCTTCTCCCAGCACTTCATTATTCTTCATGTTTCGTTATAATTTTAGCGATTGCGTCATAGTCCATCGCTGGATCAATTTCATATGTACCGAGTTGAATTTTAGAAGCGTAGCCTTTTTCTTTTAAAAAGTCATTGAATTTTTTAGCGTCGTCGACAATGTTTGCCTCTGCTAAACTGACGGCGACATCGGGTGATCGCACGCCGTCTTCAATGGTAATGACAATTTTTGTTGTCGCTTTTTTAGGTTTTTTCTCTTCAACGGGTTCCTCACCATTTGCTTTCGCTTGTTCTTGTAGTGTCTCTAGTTCTGTTTGAATATTTGAAAGTTCTAGTTCTTTTTCATCTAATTTTTTTTGAAGAGTTTCTTTTTCTTTTTTTAACACTTTTAATTCTTTCGTTTCTTCTTGAGTTGGTTTCGAAGTTTCTTTAGAAGGGGCTAACGTTAAAGTGGCACCGATTGTAAATAAAATAATGCCCGCTGTTAATAAAATTTGTCGAATCATACGTGCACTCCTTTCGAACGTAA
>JASLHQ010000155.1 GCA_030152265.1 Savagea sp. | reverse complement strand
CGGTCTACCATTTGCCAAATTAACACGCCGTTTATAACTAATAAAACAACTAATAGAAACAATTTCTTTTTCATCGTGATCCACCTTTAATTCTAATCGTTTCTATTGTACGCTATTTCACTCGCATTTTCTTCTAAAAATCGTCCCATTATATGGCTATCATCTTACATATTCACGAATGGCTTCGTTCATTTTCTCAAACTTCTCTGTCTGTTTATCTTTCCTTAGGACATTTAGCATGACAGCTACATAACGCTCGCCGTTCTGTATGCCTGTCACAATGTACGTATCGTTTGCACGGTACGTGTAGCCTGTTTTAAATCCATCTACACCAGTTCTCGCTTGTGGCATTCCAGGTAATAAATGATTCGTAGACCAATGTTTTTTTCCACTTCGTGTTACGTAATGCGTCTTCTTTGTCGTTTCTAACACTTCAGGATAATAGCGTAAATGGAATTGCACTAACTTCGCCAAATCTTCCGCAGAAGCTTCATTCACCGATCCACTTTGATCTAATCCCGTTGCGTTAATAAAATTCGTTTTCTTTAAATCCATTTCGTTCGCATAATGATTCATACTTTCAACAAATTGTTGTTCTGAGCCACTTAATAAAAGTGCTAATGCCATCGCGCTATCATTCGCTGAAGTAATCATCATGCTTTCATATAATTCTCGCACTGTATAACTTTGGCCAACTTGTAACCCAATCATCGCCAAGCCACTCGCGTCATCAAATAATGGATGCTCGATTGTAAATGATGTATCCCAAGTAATACGACCCCGTTCAATATAATCAAACACGATATAGCTTGTCATCACTTTCGTTAAGCTCGCAATTGGATATGCTTTCGAACTGTTTATTTTTGCAATCGTCTCATCGCCTTGTTCTATGTAAAGCGCTTCTTCCGTATTCCAATTGCGGATTGTATCCCATTGGAAGAAAACGATCATTGCTACAATCATCGATATAAAAAATAGTTTCTTCAATTAAAAATCACCTCTTATACATTCCAGTATAAAAGGTGAGTCTTATCATTTCGTTAGTAAACTTATGAATTTTTTCTTAACTTTAACGGAACCAACCTTTTTCTTTGAAACGTGCGATCGCTTCAATACGATTGCCGACATCCAATTTTTCAAAAATAGTTGAAATATAATTTCGGACCGTTCCGGGTGCGAGATATAATTCACCGGCAATTTCTTTCGTCGTCTTGCCTTCTGCGACGAGCCGAAGCACCTCGCTTTCTCGGTCAGTGAGCGGATTTTCGACAATTTCATCGTACGCAATATCGACGAGTTCTGGCGCATAAATGCGTCGGCCGTCCATAATCGAACGAATCGCATCGACGAGTTCTTCAATCGGACTATCTTTCAATAAATATCCTCTCACTCCCGCTTTACGTGCGCGTTCAAAATAACCTGCACGAGCGAATGTCGTTAAAATAATGACTTTCGTTTCTTCATCTTTTAATTGTTCTGCTGCATCTAAACCTGTCATAACAGGCATTTCAATATCCATAATACATACATCTGGCTTCTCTTGTAATACGAGCTGCAATGCCTCTTCTCCATTTTTCGCCATGCCGACAACTTCCATATCATCTTCCATATTAATGAGTGACCCTAGCGCCCCAAGCATCATCCCTTGATCTTCCGCAATGACAATTCGAATCATTCGATCTCCTCCTCCACTTGGTGTGTAATGACATTCGGTACTGTAATTGTAAGTTGAGTGCCTTCTTCTGCCGCGATATGCAACGTCCCGTTTACGAAATTTAACCGTTCTCGCATCCCTTTTAAGCCTGTCCCACGATCAATTGATGAAGGTAAGCCAATTCCATCATCCTCTACAATCGCAACGAGTTCATTTGGCTCTTGAATAAATGTAATCGTACATTTCGTCGCTTCACTATGCTTCACGACATTATTTACCGCTTCTTTCAAACACATACTTAATACGTTTTCTACGATGGCAGGCAATTTTTTAATAACGGTATCTCCTTCAATAATACACTCCATCTCCGCTGCGGTTAAAATTTGACGAATGCGTGGGAGCTCTTCGTTCAATGTAATCGCACGCATCCCTGCAACGAGTTCTCGCACTTCTTTCAAAGCGATACGCGCCGTTTCGCGAATATCTTTAATTTCCATTTGTGCTTTTTGAGCATCTTTCGTCACTAAACGATACGCTAAATCACTTTTCAATCCGATAAGTGACAATTTTTGTCCTAATGTATCATGAAGATCTCTCGCAATCCGTTCCCGTTCAGCAATAATATGAAGCGCTGAAATCGTTTCTTTCGCATCTTCAAGTTGCCCTTCTAAATTTTCTTGCTTATTGCGATTGTATAAATTAAATGGCAATAAAATCGCGCCAATAATTGTAATAATAATGTATGGAATTTGAGGTAAAAACAGCTCTAAATCGATAAAAAATCCTGCGACGACGGCGATAATCGTAAATCCGAGATGCAAACCGTACATAATATAAAAACCGACAGGATGACGAATATTGCCGATAAAGAAAGCGATAAAAATCGCTAAATATACGTATCCATACAATAGCGTCAACAATAAGTGGACGACCATTTCAAAGCTGATCCACATATAGACAAGCCCCGGTTTAGCATGTGTCGCAAAAAAGTGAAACAGAAAGAAAGAGAGAACGAGTGCGATACCGATTCCTATTTCTAAACGAGTGGACGCTCGAAAAATAAAGAAGAAAGGTAAAATGCAAAAAATAATCCATATGTAAATACTCATCCACGGACTGCGCGGAACGATATGAAACCAGCTATTCTTCGTCGTCACCTAGGTCGACCTCCTTTTTCTTTCATTGTAACACGTCACTTTTAAATAAAAAAAGAAGGTCATCAACATAGCATGACCTTCTTTCGTTTACGAATTTAAACTAACTTTACGTTTCACAGAGCCTTGTTTCATTTTTTTATGTGCTTCTTTAAATGTGATGAAAGAATACGTCTCTGGATCATAAAGTTTATAACGTAACGATTCTAAGCTCGTTTTTAACGTAATTTTTGTTGCGTATTGGAGTGGTTCTACTTCTTCATGCGCTTGTTCTAAATGATAATTTGGAATTCTTGGCGCTAAATGGTGAACGTGGTGGAAGCCGATGTTTCCTGTAATCCACTGTAACACTTTCGGAAGTTCATAATACGAGCTCCCTTCTACTGCTGCCTTTACATAATCCCATTCTGATTGTTCCTCGAAATATGAATCTTCGAATGTATGTTGGATGAAAAATAACCAAATGCCGAGCATTCCTGCTACAAACATGATTGTTCCTTGAATGAGGAAAAATGCTTGCCATCCAATTAATAAACTCATTCCAGCATAGATGCCTACTAATGCGAGGTTCGTAATATACGTATTGATTCGTTCTTTTTTACGGCTATCTTTACGATTGAAACGATTCGATACTAAAATTAAATATAAAGGACCGAAACCGAACATGACGAGTGGGTTACGATACGCACGATAAGCAAAACGTTGCCATTTTGAAGCTTCTTCATACTCTTGTACTGTCATTACCCAAATGTCTCCAACACCGCGCTTATCTAAATTTGAACTCGATGCGTGGTGGATCGAATGCTCACGCTTCCACATTTCGTATGGAAATGTCGTCAAAATCCCTGTAATTGTTCCTACGATATCGTTCGCTTTTTTGTTTTTGAAAAATGATCCGTGTGTACAATCGTGAAAAATAATAAAGAGACGTACGGTAAATCCTGCGACTACTAATGCGACGGGTACCATGAGCCATGGTGAAACCGTATAAGCATAATAAGCGAGTGCCCATAAAGCAAAATATGGGACGAGTGTATTAATCAATTGTGCAATGCTTTTTGAACGTTCTGATTTAGCGTAAGGTTGAACGGCTTTATGCAAAGCTTTCGTTTGTTCTTTACTCATCGTCGATTCCCTTCTTTCGTTTCTGATTACCTTTATCTTATCGAATCGAAAGAAATCGTCCTAGACATAGTTGTCATCATAACGACGTGACAACTGTCATATATTACTTAAAAATAAATAATATTAAATACGCACAAACAGTCGTGAATACTAAATAAAGCACTGCAGGAATGATCGTTTTCAATAACACTTGTCCTTCCTTCCCTAACAATCCGAGCACAGCGGAAGCCGTCACGACATTATTAATGGAAACCATCGTGCCTGTCGTTGCCCCTGTCATTTGAAGGGCGAGAATAAGCTTCGTTGGCAAGCTAAGATCAATCGCTACATTTTCTTGTATCGGAGCGAATGTCAATGTTGAAATAGTCGCTCCTCCAGTAATGAACGTCCCGAGTAGTCCGAGAAAAGGGGCAACGAATAACCAAACTCCACCAAACTGTCCAATCATGACATCCGCCACATATTGAGGCATGCTCGGCAAATTATTATTATTTATAAAGGAATTAGTAAAAATTTGTACGAGCATTAACGTACAGTACAAAGTTAATGCGGCCTTCCCTACTTTTCTAAATGATTGTTGAATGGCCGCCTGATATAGTCTTAGCGGTTGCCTTTGAATAAGTAACCCAATCAAACTAGCAAGCATTAAAATAATGCCTGGTGAATAGAAAATAGAGAGATCGCCATCGATTGCTTCCACCCCAAGAATGGAACGATGTTCAATGCGTAATAATGACTGAATTATTTCTTGCACAGGCGGTAATAACCTCGTCACCCCTAACAATAAAACGATCACAACATATGGTGACCACGCTCCTATTAATTGACGACGACTATAAATTAGCGGCGCTTTACATTTTGATTTCGGTAAAAAAATTCCTCGTTTAATCGTAAATACCGCAATCGCAATCATCGTCAAAGGTGTCAAAATTGAAACGAACTCTAACCCTAAAAATTGAACATATAAGAGAGAAAATAACATATAACTAAGTCCAATGAATAGCGACCAAATGATGTAAGGGCGCATCGCTTTACGTTCAGATGCGAAAAAGCGATTGTACATATAAATTAATGCTAACGGTGTAAGTAACGTCGGTAAGGCGTCTAGTATAATGATTTCAAATGATAATTGCTGAAAATAAGACGTACTCGCTTCCGTCACATTGCTATATCCGACAAATATCGGCGTTCCGACTGCACCAAATTGAGAACTCGTCCGATTCGCAATTAAAGTTAAAGCAGCGGCGCTCAACGGCTTGAAGCCAAGCGCGACGAGCAAAGGGCCAATAATGATAACCGGTGTTCCAAAACCTGCGATTCCTTCAATTAATGAACCGAATAAAAATGCGATTAAAACGATATAAATGCGTGGGTCTTGTGAAACGGATTGAAAACTTTGCTGAATCGTCTCAATCGCTTTCGTCTGTTGTAGTAAATGGACTAAAATCGTCGCTCCGAATAAAATAACGACAATATAGGTAGCCTTGTACATTCCTTGCACACTAGAAGCAGCAACCGCTTCGCTTTCCATCCCCCAAATAAAATAAGCCGACCCTGATACGAGCAATAAACTGTAAAACATACTGCGTAAAGCATCTATTCTCAAAATAATCAGAAAAAATAAAGGAGCTGTTATCGCGATTGTCGCAATTCCAAACATTTACCTTCCCCCTTTTCGTCTTCCTATCATATCGAATTGTGAACAATTTTGAAAATAACAACGGAGAAATTATTTCGAAATCCGAAGAATGAACGTATCATTTTTAATTATGCTATGGCATACTAGTTTTATATACTAATTGAGGAGGAATCCACATGACGATTTATGAAACACGTCGCGCTAAATTAATTGAATATTTAAAACAAAATGATATTCGGGTTGCGATGATTCACGATCCCGAAAACGTTTTTTATTACACAGGCTTCTTATCAGATCCTCACGAACGCTTCATGGCTTATTTCATCGATGTCGAAAAAGACGAAGCTTACTTTTTCGTGCCGGCACTAGATAAAGATGCAGCAGCACTCGCTAGTCAACTCGACAATATCGTCCCGATTTCGGATGATCAACTTCCATTTGAAGTCGTCAAAACGCACATGCCTACAATTTCTGGAAAGATTGGTATTGAAGCACGTGCTGTTAACTACGAACGTTACTTACTTTTAACCGAAACTTTCGAAGGGATCACAGTCGAAAATATTCAACCATTCATCAACGACGAACGAAAACGTAAAAGTGCAGAAGAAATTGCGAAGCTTCGCGAAGCGTTACGCATTATCGAACAAGTTTTAGAAGAAGGCTTGAAAAAAGTGTATATCGGAATGACTGAACTCGAACTCGTCAGTGAATTCGAAATGCTCATGCGCAAATTCGGAGCGGACGGCCCTTCATTCTCTACGATCGTTTTAACTGGAGAGAAAGCCGCACTTCCACACGGTTCACCAGGAGAGCGTACGATGCAAAAAGGAGATTTCTTATTGATCGACTTCGGTGTCATCAAAGATGGGTATTGCTCAGACATTACACGTACATTCATCATCGGCGAAGCTTCTGAAGAGCAACGTGAACGCTACAATATCGTCAAAGCGTCGAATGAAGCTGGCATAAAAGCAGTGCGAGCTAATGCACCGTTAAAATCATTCGATATCGCCGCACGTCAAGTGATTGCGGATGCAGGTTACAATGAATACTTCAATAATCGTGTAGGTCATGGTTTAGGGATTGGGCTTCACGAAGAGCCTTCCGTACACGGTAATAACGAGGAGCTTGCACAGCCTGGATACGTCTTTACGATCGAACCTGGCATTTATATTCCAGAGTGGGGCGGTATCCGTATTGAAGATACCGTATATATTAACGAACAAGGAAAATGTGAAGTGCTTTCTAGTTTCCCTACCGAATTAACAATTCTTTGTCAATCTTAATATTTTTACACTCCTACTCGAAAAGGGTAGGAGTTTTTTTCATTTCATGATAAATTAAGAATTAGAGGGGAATTTATTACAGGGGATGTAAACGCTTACGTATGAAAGGGGATTTTTATGCAACTTTCTTTACAAGCGAAACAGCAAATGCAATTAACGATGACACCACAACTTCGGCAAGCAATTGATATGCTTCATTATTCCATTGATGAAATGGACGAATTGTTAGCTGAGGAAAATGAACGTTCTCCTTTAATTACGATTCAATTACGGCGGACACATTCTAAGCGTCCAAAGTCAAATGAATCGAGTGAACCACAATGGGTAGAACCGTCATCAGAACAACATGGGGACAATAGCATTAGCTACGACGAGTTAGCACAGCTCGCCAGACTTCAATTTCATAATCAACAAGAACGACAACTCGTGCTCGCTCTGCTTCCTTACATTCAATCAAATGGTTACTTAGATACGGAGGCTGTTCCGTTACAACGTACATTGATTGAAAAAGGAGTCACTTTACTACAACAAATCGGACCGCCCGGAATCGGGGCGATGTCTGTTGAACAATGTTTATATTTTCAAGCAAAAGAGGCCGAGATTGAAAACAAGACCCTCGTCTTACAAATTATTCAATTCCATTTACAAGATCTTGCAAAACAACAATTAAAAGAAATCGCAACTGAATGTGAAGTTACTTTAGAAGAAGTCGTTGACGCGATTCAAGAAATTCGCACATTACAACCGTACCCTTGCCAAATCGATACGTATGAAAAAGTAGACACTTTAATTCCGGATGTGATAATCGAACGAGATGGCGATGCGTTATTTTTCTCCATACACCCGACTTATGCACCGACCATCACATTTCACCAACCTGAACATTGGCAACACTATGACGAAGAAGCGAAACAGTTCGTACGCGATCAACAGCTTCGTTACTATTGGTTAAAACGAAGCTTGGAAAAGCGTTACGAGACTTTACACCGCTTCATGTCACATATGATAGATAGGCAACGTGCGTTTTTCATGCAAGGAGAAACTGAATTACAACCACTTACGATGCGAGAAGTCGCTGAAAAGCTCAATGTTCATGAATCAACAATTAGTCGAGTAACGATGAATAAATGGCTCGAAACACCACACGGCATTTATCCATTTAAACAATTGTTTCAACCAAAAATTAAAACGGCTACCGGTGCAGTTTCTCGTACGAAAGTACAACATTTAATTCAACATTGTATTGAGGAAGAAAATCCTGAAGCGCCGCTATCTGATCAACAAATTGCAGCGCATCTCGCGTTCCAACACGAAATTAAAATTTCACGTCGCACCGTTCAAAAATATCGAGAAGCGTTAGGCATCTCCAGTTCTCGTATGAGAAAACAACTCGTTTAAAAAAGACAAGTCGTCCTTCCCTCAGGACACTTGTCTTTTTGTTATGCGTATAATTTAATCGCTTTTCGTACGTCTCGCTCTTTAATTTTATAATGCGTCGCTTGCCAAACAGCACGACCACCGCTTAAAATGAGCACTTGAGGAGATTCGTGGCGCACGCCTAAATCCGCTTCAATCGCATCGCTCACGTCTCGATCTGTTTGTACGATAACGAGATGGACCGGTACGTCACTTTTTTTCATAAATGTCGACATTTGTTTATGCGCAGGCGGGCTGACGACACATGTCGCACTAAATTTGAAAATGATTTGGGGCGACTGTTTCGATTGCTCCAAAATTTCTCGCCATGCGGGAATCGACTTAATTTGCTTCATAATTGCTGACATTTTCAATCACCTATTTATATGTATTTATTTCTATTGTACACGTGCTCTCACGTTCTATTGACCATTTTGCTCAAAATAGAAAGGAAATTGTATGAGACAACTAACACTGTTTTTAATGACACCAATTATTTTTATTCTTTTTTTCGCTTTCGCTTTTATTCAATTAGGTGGCTACGTTCAATCCGAACGTATTTTGCCATTTGACCATGCAATTATTCAAGTCGTTCAAGGGTGGGAACAACCGTGGCTTACGAACGTAATGTTAACGTTCACGACGATTGGCGATGCGTGGACTGTCGTCTTATTTTCTGTCGTCATGACACTTGCGCTTTACCGCTATCGTCAAACACCTCAACTCATCTTATTTGTCACAACGATGATCGGAAACGCTTTGCTGAACACTTTATTAAAACATAGCTACACACGAGAACGGCCACTCATTCATCGACTGACCGAAATCGGTGGATTTAGCTTTCCGAGCGGTCATACGATGATGGCCCTCAGCTTTTATTTTTTAGTCGCTTATTTATTGTGGCAGTATATACATACGATAAAAAGTGGCATTTTCCTTTTCACTTTTGCTTTATTTATGACGAGTGCGATCGCGATCAGTCGCATTTATTTAGGCGTCCACTACCCGAGTGATATTATCGGAGGACTTTTCGCAAGTGGTGCTCTTTTACTCGCTACGACGACCGTTTATCGCATTTATCAAAAGCGCATTGAAAAACAGTTTGAACATTCGCAATTGTAGCTTTTCGTTGGTACACTAGAAGTATCATTCACTTCGAAAGGGGAAACAAAATATGCACAAGTTAGCTTGTACGAACAATGCCATTTATGCGTTTAGTAAAGACAATGAACCGATTTTAACTGTAGATAGTGGTGCTACTGTCGAAATTGAAACGTACGACTGCTTCGAAAACCAAATTCAATCGAATGACACTCAAATGGATGCGCTCGATTGGAACCGCATTAACCCAGCGACAGGTCCTATTTACGTAAATTCAGCGATACCTGGAGACGTCTTAAAAGTGACGATTGATCGTCTTGAAATCGGCTCACAAGGAGTGCTCGCAACAGGGAAAGGACTCGGGATGCTCGGAGATGAACTCGATGAAATGTCACTTAAAGTATTACCGATTGAAAACAATGAAGTCGTCTTTGACGATCAATTACGCATCCCACTCAATCCGATGATTGGCGTAATTGGCGTCGCTCCTGAAGGTGAACCGATTTCTTGTGGAACCCCACATCGTCACGGTGGGAATATGGATACGAAACTTATTAAAGAAGGTGCTACCATTTACTTCCCTGTCTTCACAGAAGGTGCGCTCTTTGCGTTAGGCGACTTCCATGCGGCGATGGGCGACGGTGAAATTGGTGGCTCTGGCGTTGAAGTTCCAGGGAAAGCGACGGTCACATTAGAAGTGATCAAAGGACAATCAATTGAACATCCGATCATTGAAAACGAAAACGGTCTCGCCTTTATCGTCTCTGCTGAAACATTAGATGAAGCGGTACAACTAAGCACGAAGCAAGCTGTACACTTTTTAGCACGACGCGCTTCCCTTTCTTTAGCTGATGCGACAGTATTGATGAGCGCTGCGGGCCAAGCGGAAATTAGCCAAGTGGTTGATCCTTTAATGACAGCACGCTTCATCATCCCACAATATATTTTAGATGCTTACAAAATCAAATTATTTTAAATAAGATGAGACACCTCTCAAAGCGAGAGGTGTCTTTATCTCACAGAAAGGAACATCATTTATGAAACGATTCTTCGCAATTTTAGCGTTCACTTTTCTTTTAACGGCTTGCGGTGGAGCTGATTTAGAACAAGGCGCTTTAAAAGTAATCGGTAAAACACCAGGAGAAGCAATTAAAATTACGAATGGCACTGAACAAGATGACGCGATTATTATAAGTACACAATGGGCTGACCGAGATGTGCAAGGCGTCTATACAATAAGCGACACGTTCGAACCGTTCCGCTATTTGGACGAAGGAATTTTAAATGCCTTACGTGAACGAGGTAATGTTACATCGCCAATAATGAAACTCGCTGTAGAAGAACCTAATTTTTCGATTCCGTTACAGCAAGCGTACATCACTCAATATGATGCAAACTTCGAACAAATGTCGGACGAGCAAGCTGTTATCGACCGAATACAAGAAGCCTACACTTCATCTGAACATATTATTGTACAAGATACGTTCAACAATCCGATACACTTTTTCGAGACAGACGACTTTTTAATCATTTATGAAGGTCAAGCGATTCACTATGTCCCGCATTACACACTCTTTGAAGCGATGAAAAAATAAGAACCTTCTTTTCTACTAGTTCTTTTACATTTCTATTGAATTCTTTTAAATTTCAATGATTTCGTAAATATCGTTTGCAACTAAATGAACAGGGGTATACAATTCTGTATTATTGACGTTTTAAAGGAGCTATCAAAATTATGTGGAATGATTTTAAAGAATTTGCATTTAAAGGGAACATTATCGACCTCGCTGTCGGGGTTGTCATCGGTGGAGCATTCGGTGCGATCGTCACTTCTCTCGTAGAAAACATTATTACACCACTCATCGGGATGCTACTCGGTGGCGTTGACTTCTCAGGTTTAATGTTTGGTAAAGGTGACGCAGCGATTAAATACGGTGCTTTCATCCAGTCAATCATCGACTTCTTAATTATCGCATTCTCAATCTTCATGGCTTTACGTGTCATGATGAAATTTAAGAAAAAAGAAGAAGCTGCTCCAGAACCAGAACCAGAAGTAGATCCACAAGAAGAGTTATTACGTGAAATTCGTGATTTACTCAAAAAGCAAAACTCATAATATAGTATATTAAACCCCTTATGAAACGAATTTCATAAGGGGTTTTTCATAGCTGATATTATTTTACGTTAGCACTTTCATCGTGAGCTGGAACATTGAACTACCACTAGGCTAAAGCCGTAGTGGATTCCTAAGTACAGAGTTCTAACGAGCTCTAATTGATTAGGCGATCCCCGTAGTCCCTACGGTTAGAAGTCTTTCGGCTTCTTTTTTGAGATTAATACTTGCGTTAATATCTCGATCGTGATGTGTATGACATGACGGGCACGTACATTCACGAAGATTGAGATTTTTAACGTCTTTGTTTTTGTATCCGCAACACGAACACAATTGAGAGCTGGCAAAAGTTTTAGATACAACGACTAGTTGTTTTCCGTACCATTCTGCTTTGTATTCTAACATGGTTCGGAATTGATACCATGAAACCTCACTAATGGCTTTAGATAGTTTGCGGTTCTTTAGCATATTTGATACTTG
>JASLHQ010000008.1 GCA_030152265.1 Savagea sp. | reverse complement strand
GGAGTTGTACACAATGACATATATAATTGAAAGTATCAAATATTTTATAATGAATCCAATTTGGTTTATTGCTTTCATTAGCTTAATTTCAGTAGGGTATGTACGTGTGAAAAGAGAAAGAAGTCAATTTTATACGCGGATTGATAAAGGTTTGAGTGAAATGAAGGAAGGTATGTTTAAAGGAATTGGTGTAGGGTTACTAGCTTCGATATTGTTTGTAGGAATTGGGATTCTCGTTAGTCCTCTTTACTTATTTTTATTGACATGTGTTTTCATCATTCTTTTATTATTTTTCAACTTCATTTTTTTATCAGCTATTTATCCATTAATTATCGCCTTCTTTGCGACATTTTTCTTTCTTCGAATAAAAGAAGACGTTACATTGTTCGGAATGGTGTTTGATCAGTCGATGAGTATCGAGCAACTGGCAGTGTCTCTCTTATTTATCGGTGCGGCTTTATTGATGGGAGAGTCTATTTTATTGTTGCATTTGAAGAAGCGAAGCCCTTCCCCTTATTTGAAGAAAACCGCAAGAGGAAGGTACGTTGGAGCATTTCGTATGAAACAGTTATGGCTTGTTCCGATACTCTTTATGATACCTGGCAGTTGGGTAGAAGGATTACCTTATTGGCCACAACTCGCTTATGGGGAGACAAGTTTTGCCTTTGTACTCTTTCCATATGTAATCGGCTTTCAACGCCAATGGTTATCGACATACCCCGAGAAAGGGTTGCAAATGGAACGTAAACGATTAATGCAGCTTAGTATGATCACCTTTATTTTAGGTGTAATTAGTTTGATGTATATTAACATTGCCATTTACGCTTTAGTGCTTGTTGGATTTTTTGGAGTACTCCGCTCATTTTTCGCCTTAATGAAAGAACGTAAAGATGAAGCTTTCGTGAAGCCTTTAAATGAAGGGTTGCCAATTGTAGGTGTTCTTCCAAATAGCCCGGCAGAACAACTAGGATTACAAATTGGTGAAGTGATTCGTTCTGTCAATCAACAAATTGTGCGTGATGAAAAGGAATTTTACGAAGCGGTCCAAAAAAATGCGGCACATTGTCGATTACAAGTGTTAGGACGAGATCAAGAAATTCGCCTAGAACAAACCGTATTATTTGAACAAGACCATTTTAAGTTAGGTTTATTATTTATGACTGAAAAAGCGACATCTAGAAAGTAGGGAAGTACGATGGATTCTTTTGAAACGAAATTATTACTCGCCTTATTTTTACCTGGTATACTTGTCGTCTTTTTTACTCGAGTTACTTTTCATCATTACGTCGGTCTTATTTTGACGCTCGCTTTAATTGCAGCGAGTGTTTACGCTGGATATACCCATAGTTTATGGCTTTATGTAGCAGATGCTTTATCATTAACGATTGGTTATTGGTACGCAAGACGAATGGTGCATGAAGCGAAGCAGTGAACTTTTTGATTTTTCCTACGTCATAATGTTGAATGTAGAAAGAACGAAGGTGTAGACATGCTGGAACAATGGTTTGATGTTGAATATGTGATGGAATTAGCTGAAAAATATAAAGCGCTCGGCCCATTTGTCGGAATTTTACTTCCAATGATTGAATCGTTTTTACCTTTTTTGCCACTATTCGTGTTCGTTTTTGCGAATGCGGGAGCTTATGGCTTATTGAAAGGATTTGTTTTATCGTGGATTGGTACGGTAATTGGAAGTTATGCGGTTTTTTTACTCGTTCGTAAATACGGGCGCAATAAAATTTTAAAACGTTTAACGACACATCCGAAAGTTGAAAAGTTAATTTTTTGGGTGGAGCGGAATGGATTTGGACCACTTTTTTTACTCATTTGTTTTCCTTTCACTCCGTCAGCGCTCGTGAACTTTGTAGCAGGATTATCTGATTTAAAACGTACACATTACTTATTCATATTAATGATGGGCAAATTCGTCATGATTTTTACGATTAGTTTTATCGGATATGATTTACGCGCCTTATTTACACAACCTTTACGTACAGCATTGCTTGGACTATTTATCGCGCTACTTTGGTTTGTCGGAAAGCGTGTAGAAGCGCATTTAAATGCAAAAGTCGAAAAAGATTTTAATGAATTAACAAAGAAATGAACATCATCATGAGCTTACTCTCGCGTATAATGAGAGTAAGCTTTTTTTGAAAGGGGAGAATGCAATGATTCGCATAATAACAGGTCGAGCTGGTGTTGGAAAGACAACGCTCATTCAAAAAGAAATTGCAGAAACATTAAAAGCATCACCTATCGGAGAACCAATTATTGTCATCGTACCGGATCAACAATCGTATTCGATGGAGTATGATTTAACGACGAAGTATGACCTTGGGGGGCTTATTCGCGCAGAGGTGTTAACATTCAAACGACTCGCATGGCGCATCCTTCAACAAGAAGGAGGCATTACTCGTCAAGAAATTGATCAGTACGGTTACTCGATGTTGCTTCGAAGTATTTTGGAAGAAGAACGTGAAAAGCTTCAACTATTTCAAAATGTCGCAACACGTCAAGGATTTATCGACCAACTGACGAGAATGCTTCAAGAGTTCGAACGTTATCGTATTGATCACGAAGCGCTTGCTCGTTTAGAGGAAGAAATGATTGCTGAAAAGATGAATGAAACGCTCATTCGAAAAATAAAAGATTTACGTTTAATCGCTGAGCGTGTGGAAGGACATATCGGTACGCAATATGTCGATAGCGAACGTTATTTACGTTTACTTGCAGAAGCGATTCCGAATAGCGATTATTTGAAAAGCGCGACGATATATATCGATGGCTTCGAAGATTTTACAGAGCGTGAGATGGAGATTATTGAAGGACTCGTCTTAAATAGTCAATCTGTTACTTTTTCAGTGCAAGTAGATTTAGCAAAAGAATATAGTGACGTATTTGTTCAAGGGCGAAAAATGTATGACAAACTGCAACTATTGATCGAGCGGAATCATTTAAACATTGAAGAACAATTGACTTTAACAGAAATGCATCGCACGCAAAAACAAGCGCTGCAACATGTTGAGAAAATGTTCGACACTTACCCTGTCACGTCATTAGTTGCTGATGATTCTCTAGCTGTCATTGAAGCGGAAGATCAACAGGCGGAAATTGATGCAGTTGCACGAGATATCGTACGACAAGTGAAAGATGGAAAGCGTTATCGGGACATCGCGGTCATGTACCGCCAATCCGAGCTGTATGACGATTTATTAAGACAGCGCTTCTCGCATTACGGCATTCCGTTTTTCTTAAGTATGAAAAAGCCGATGCTTCATCACCCTTTAATTGAATTGACTCGTTCTGTATTGGATGTCGTGAAGTCAAATTGGGCATACGAGCCGATGATGCGCGCATTAAAAACAGAGTTATTTTATCCAGTGGATGAGTCTCTTGAGCGTTGGCGTATGTCGGGAGAACAATTTGAAAACTTCGTATTAATGCGCGGAATTGTCGGGAAGCGGTGGTTTGATGAGGAGCGTTGGTCCTACATTCAATATCGAGGTTTAGAATCCATCGGTCGCAAACAAACGGATGAAGAGTTAGAAAAGCAGGCGATCATTCAAGAAATGCGTGACCGAATGTGCGTCCCTCTCGCAGCATTTGAAGCGAAGGTGAAAGGAAAGCAGACAGGGCGTGTCATCGTCACCGCTCTCTTTGAATTGGTCGAACAATTGAAGGTCTTTGAACATTTAATGCGTTTAAAAGAGGATGAAGCGGAAAATGGCTCTCTCGAAAAAGCATCCGAACACGAACAAGCGTGGCGTAAATGGATACACGTCTTAGAACAATTCGACATGATGTTTGGTGAACGAGAGATGACAATTCGAGAAGCGATTCCAATTTTAGATGAAGGACTTGAAACATTGACATTTAGTCAAATTCCACCAGCAGTCGACCAAGTGACGATTACGACATTTGAAACGTCGAGTATTTCAAATCCTGATGTATTGTACGTTATCGGTGTAAACGACGGTGTCATTCCAGCTCGCATGGATCATGAAGGATTGCTTTCGGATCGAGAACGCGAATTTTTTGAATCGGTCGGTTATCCGTTAGCATTATCGACGACCGAACAGTTAGAGCGAGAAACGTACTATTTATACCGCGCTTTAACGGCCGCTCGTGAAAAAGTGACAATCGCTTATGCCGTAGCAGACGAGGAAGGAAAAGCACTATTACCGTCGATGTTTATCGAACAATTAAAACAGATGGTCAGTGATATTCCTGTTCAATACGTCGTGAATGATGTGAGCGAATTACAAGAGGAAGCGGAAAAATACGTCGTCACATTGCCGACGTCACTTACGTATTTCATTCAAAAGTGGCGAGTAGCTGAATATGATGTTCAACAAATGCCAATATTTTGGCGTTACGTCTATGAACAATTGCAACGAGACCCTTTCATTCAAATCATCTTAAAAAGAATGATGCAACGGACCGTAGCACGCAATCAAGAACAATATTTGCACCCAGAAGTGACTAAACAATTGTATGGAGAAAAGTTCGTCTCGAGTGTGTCGAGAATTGAGTCGTTTTACAAATGTCCATTCCAACATTTCGCAAGTTATGGTTTGCAGTTGAAAGAACGAACGCAATTTACGCTTGAACCACCACAACTTGGGGACTTATTCCATGCAGCTTTAAAATATGTCCATGAAGAAATTAAACGTCGCCAACTCGCATGGCATGAAATTGATCGTACTTTAAGCGCAGAACTAGCGAACGAAGCGTTACAACAGCTCGCTCCTTATTTCGTACATCAAATTTTATTGTCGAGTTCGCGTTATACGTATATTATGCGAAAATTAACATCACTCATAGAGCAAACGGTCGGCGCATTAGGAACGCAAGCGAGACGTTCGATGTTCCAACCTGTGAAAGTAGAGGCAGGGTTTGGTCCAGGAGAAGGTTATGACATGCCACCACTTCTCATTCGTTTACAACATGATGTCGAAATGGAGTTACGAGGTCGCATTGATCGAATCGACGCATTAGAAAAAGAAGATAAAACGTATATTCGCATCGTTGATTATAAATCGTCAGAACAACAGCTCGATTTAAGTGCAGTTTATTACGGACTTTCTTTACAAATGTTAACGTATTTAGAAGCGGCCATCGTCCATGCGCCGATTTGGTATGAGAAGGAAGTACACCCTGCAGGAATGCTTTACTTCCACGTGCACAATCCACTCATTCAAGCAGATGAATTAAAAGAAGAACAAATTACAGCTGAAAAAATAGCGAGTTATCAAATGAAAGGTTATGTGACGAACGAATTGTCAGTGCTTCAAGAGATGGATGAAGTATTGAATGAATTCGGTACGAAATCGCACGTCGTTCCTGTTCAATTGACGAAAGCAGGAAATTTAAATGCACATTCAAAAGTGTTGGCGGAAGAGGATATGTACGTGTTAATGAATCATGTTTCTAAAAAGCATGAACAAGCTGGCAATCGAATGATTGAAGGAGATACTCGCGTCTATCCTTACATGTACGACGGGAAAAAACCGTGCACATTTTGTAATTATCGATCCGTTTGTCAATACGACGAAACAGACCCTATTTATGAACGACGAGACTTAACGAAATTAGATGAGAAAAGCGCGTTACAAAAAATGAGAGAGGAGCGATCGAATTGATTCCAGAAAAACCACAATCGACGACATTTACAGATGCTCAATGGGAAGCGGTATGGCGTACCGGAAGTGATGTGCTCGTCGCCGCTGCTGCAGGAAGTGGTAAAACAAGAGTGCTCATTACCCGCCTCATTGAAAAAGTCATTGCTGAAAATAATCCAATCGATGTTGACGAATTGCTCGTTGTGACATTCACCAATGCAGCCGCTGCAGAAATGCGTCAACGAATGGCGAGTGCATTAGAAGAAGAACTGCAACGCCAACCGAACAATGACCGGTTACGCAAACAACTAACTTTACTCAATAAGGCACATATTTCAACGATGCATTCGTTTTGTTTACATGTCGTCAAACAGTATGCCTATATGCTCGATATTGATCCAGCTTTCCGCATCGCGGATACGATGGAAGCCGCTTTATTGCGAGAAGATGTGTTAAGTGAAGTGCTTGAACAATTGTACGGGGAAGAAGAGACCGTACAATTGACATATGCACTCGTCGATAGCTTTTCTTCAGACCGTTCAGATATCGATATTGAAACGATGATTGAACAGCTATACGACTATGCTGCGGTAGATCCGGACCCGGTCGGATGGCTCCGTACGTTGCCAGAATTGTATATGATCGATGAAGAAGTGACAATCGAGCAGTTGCCGATTACGTCCATCGTCTTTGATTCGCTAGATGCCACTTTACAAGAAGTGAATATGCAGTACGAAGCGATGCGTAACCTCATTCAACAACCAGATGGACCGAGTGCTTTTATAAAGACGGTAGAAGCGGATGAAAAAATCGTTCACGCTTTAGCGGAAGCGTTAAAGCAGAGAGATTGGCAGGCGATGTATGAAAGTGTGACGAGTGTCCAGTTCACCCGCGCAACGTCGATTAAAAAAGATAGTTGTGACCCTCATCTTGCTGAAATCGTGAAAGAATTACGGAAAGAAGCGAAGGAAACGATTGAAACATTACGTGACCGCTACTTCGTACGTCCTCCTGAGCGATTGTTGGAAGAAATGCGACAGATGCATCCTTTAATTGAACATCTCGCTGTTGTAACGGAACGCTTTTATGAAGCGTATCAAGAAGCGAAACGCGACCGTGCCATTGTCGATTTTGCTGACTTAGAACATTATGCATATGCCATTTTAACGACAGAAGAAGATGGCGTGCGCAAGCCGTCAGAAATTGCGAAGTTGTACCAAGATCAATTTGAAGAAGTGCTCGTCGATGAGTATCAAGATACGAACTTACTACAAGAAGCAATCATTCAACTCGTGAAGCGTAATAGTGAAGGACATGGCAATTTATTTATGGTAGGAGATGTGAAGCAGTCCATTTATCGTTTCCGACTAGCAGAACCTCAACTATTTTTACAAAAGTATGCACGCTTTACGAAAGAGCCGCGAGACGGACATGGAACGAAAATTGATTTAAATGCGAACTTCCGTAGCCGTCCAGAAATTTTGCAAGCGACAAACTTCATATTTTCTCAACTGATGGGAGAGGACGTAGGAGAGATTGTGTATGATGACGATGCATCTTTAAAGTACGGTGCGCGTTATGAAACACGTCATGCGCCTGTACATGTTCATCTCATCACGGAATCAGAAGAAGAAACGATTGAAGCGCCGAAAGAAGAGATGAAGCGTGAACATTTAGAAGCGCGTGCAATCATTCAACAAATTGAAAGACTGATCGCCGAGGGAGCCGAAGTGACGGACGCATTTACAGATGAAGTACGTCCAATGGAGTACCGAGATATCGTCATTTTATTCCGCTCGATGACGTGGGCGAATACGTTCGCTGAAGAATTTAAACGAGCGAACATCCCTTTATATGTTGAGTTACGAGATGGCTATTTTGATGCGATTGAAGTACAAGTGATGATGAGCGTACTGCAAGTCGTCGACAACAGTTATCAAGATATTCCACTTGCAAGCACGTTGCGTGCACCGTTCTTTAATTTTACGAACGATGAGTTGAGTGATATTCGTAAAACAGTGCGCTCAAATACGTTTTTTGAAGCATTACAGCAATATAGACAAGAAGGACATACGAAATCTGAAGCATTGTTAGAAAAGTTAAATCGCTTTTTCTATTTAGTAGAGCGGTGGAAAAATATCGCCCAACACGGTTCTGTCACAGAGCTCATCACAGCGATTTTAGAAGATACGTATTATTACGAATACGTAGGGGCTTTACCGAATGGAAAGCAACGTCAAGCGAACATTCGCGCTTTGCAAAATAGGGCACGTTCTTATGAACAAACGTCGTATCGTGGATTGTTCCGCTTTTTACGTTTCATTGAACGGATGAGAAGTCGTGGGGAAGATTTAAGCGTAGCTAAACATGTGACGGACAGAGATAATGTCGTTCGTTTAATGACGATTCACGCCTCGAAAGGATTAGAGTTTCCTTACGTTTTCGTCGCTGGTTTAGGGCGCAATTTCAACGAACGCGACTTGCGTGAAAAATATTTATTCGACCAACAACACGGTATCGCAGTAAAAGCGATTGATCCGAAATTACGCGCCATTTATACGTCATTGCCGTTCAATGCTTTAACCGAAAAGAAAAAATTAGAATTGCGTGCGGAAGAGATGCGTATTTTATACGTAGCGATGACGCGAGCGAAAGAACATCTTCATTTAATCGGTTCCGTCAAAAATCTTGAAACGTCGATGTATAGTTGGCAACAAGCTGCTCAATTGACGAATGAACAACTGTTACCTTCTTACGTTCGTTCAAATGCGTCGAGTTACTTAGCTTGGTTAGGACCAGCACTCGTCCGTCATGAGCAATTCCCATTGGAAGAAAGAATATGTGCTCCTTTAATCAATGATTCACAATGGCAGTTTACAATGTGGGAAGCACATACACTCGTTCCAAGAGAGCAAGAAGAACAAGTGAGTGAACGAGAAGAAGAAGAAGCTATCGAAGTTCCTGAAGAATTTAGTCAATGGCTCACACAAACCTACGTCGCAGAAGCGGCTACGGAAACACCGTCGAAACAATCGGTCACTGGCTTGAAGCGTTTGACGATGCTTGAACAGTTCGACGATGAGCAGTTATTCCGTCAACAACCTGCACAAGAACAACGAGAATGGACGTACGAGCGCCCATCTTTCATGCAAGAAGAACGCAAATTGTCAGGTGCTGAAAAAGGAACTGCTGTGCACGCTTTAATGGAGCATCTCAACTTCCAAGAAACTTATGATGCTGAAAAATTACAGTCCTTTATCGCGCATCTCGTACAGCGTCAATTGTTGACAACCGAAGAGGCGCAAGTATTAAATGTAGATTCTCTCGTGAAACAATTGCCGATCATTCAAGAAAAATTAGCAGTTGCGCGCACAATTTGGAATGAAGTACCGTTTACGTATTCATATGAAGTGAACGGTGAAGCGACATTGCTTCAAGGGATTATCGACTGTTTATATGAAGATGAAGAAGGAAATCTTCACATCGTCGACTATAAAACAGACCGTGTCGCTTATAATCGCACACGGGAAGAAGCTCGAACAGAATTAATGAAACGGTACACATTCCAACTGCAGACGTACAAAACGAGTGTAGAACAAATTACGAAACGTCCTGTCGCTCATTGTTTTATTTTTTCTTTTGATTTAAATGAATGGATTGAGCTTGTATAATAAATCATATAGATGCTCCCTGTTCGAGGGAGCATTGTTCTTTAAAAAAGGGGGACATCATTTGACTACAGAACAACCGGTTGTCGATCAGCAACTTATGCAACCGTCGAAGCGAATTTTGACATTAGATGTACTACGAGGATTAGCCTTATTCGGTATTTTGATTGCCAATATGCTGCATTTTCAATCGCCGTACATTTACGTCGATCCACACACATTTTATAATTCACCTATCGATGCGTTAACATTTAAATGGATCGATATTTTAGTGGAAGGTAGTTTTTATCCGATTTTCGCCATGTTATTCGGGTACGGCATTAACATGCAGTATGAAAAAGGACTTGCCCAAAATCGTTCAACAGTCGGCCTCATGTTACGTCGCTTTTCTTTATTGATGGTATTCGGACTCATTCATGCGATTTTCATTTGGTCAGGCGATATTTTATTTACGTATGCGATTTACGGCTTCCTTATGATTTTAATCGTTCGTATTCCGAAGCGGATTTTACTCGTTTTATCGGTTGCCATTTTTACTGTGACGAATGTGTTATTGTATGCATTCACGTACTTAATTGCCCAAGCATCAGGTGCAATGGAGGAATTTGTCGACATTCAACAAATTGAACTCGCAATTACAGCGTATGCGCACGGTACGTATTTAGAAGCGCTACAATTTCGCGTCGGAGAGTGGCTCGTTTACGGACTGTTAAATTCAGTATTCGCTGGATTTTTAATCGTTCCGCTCATGATGTTTGGTGTCGTCTTTTCTAAGTGGAAATTGATCGAACGTGGAGCGGAATTGTGGAAACTTTGGCTCGCTTTCATCGTCATATTTGGACCGCTCGGCTTTTATTTCAAAGCATTGCCTTATTTGAAAGAGCCCCGCATCGATTACGATATGTTACAAACGGCATTTGGTGGACCGTTTGTCGGGTTATTTTATGTAGGACTCGTCATTTTACTCATGGCGACACCGCTTCAAAAAATATTACAGTTTCTTGCACCTGTCGGAAAAATGTCACTGACGATTTACATTATGCAATCTGTCGTGGCGACACTTATTTTTAACAATTATGGTTTAGGACTGTATGGAAAGTTAGATCTCGCAACAGGCACATGGATTGCAGTCGGTATTTTTGCGATTCAAATCATCATTGCGAATTTATGGTTGTCTCGTTATGATCGTGGCCCACTTGAAGCGTTATGGCGAAAATGGACATATCGCAAACAGTAAAAAATCGTATGATAATTGTAGGTGAAACGTGTCGCATCATGTATACTGATTGTATAGAGCATAAAGGAGGATGGAAACAACATGAAGTTGTTAACTTTTGAAAAAGATGGATTTGAATCGTACGGCCCGAAAGTAAAACGCGAAGAAGCGGTATGGGATATATTAAAAATTGCGGTCGCTCTCAACAAAGAGGACTTCCCGAAAACAATTCGTGAAGGTGTCGCAAAAGGTAATGAGTTCGTTGAAGCAATCCGTTCACTAGTAGAGCGTGCAGAACAGAGCGATAACCCAGAAGCATATAAACATGCATTTAATGAAATTACGTGGAAAGCACCGATTCCGATAACAGCGAAAAATATTATGTGTGTCGGTAAAAACTACGCAGATCATGCAGTAGAGATGGGAGAAGAGAAAGCACCTGAAAAAATTGTCGTCTTTACGAAAGCACCGACGACGATTGCTGCAGATGAACAGACGATTTCTGTCCATGCGGACGTCACATCGGAGTTAGACTATGAAGCGGAACTTGCGATTGTCATCGGTAAGCGCGGTCACCAAATCCCACGTCAACTCGCATATGACTACGTATTCGGTTATACG
>JASLHQ010000209.1 GCA_030152265.1 Savagea sp. | reverse complement strand
GATAGGATGATGTTTCAGGATTGTTAACCGAACCTCCCGCTAAAAATGCCCCTCGTAAATAAGAACGTTTGCAACAATCATCTTGAATTAATTTTGGATCAATTTCATTTTGAAATTGAAATCCTTCTTTTAAAATGCTCAGTTGTTCTAATATTTTTTTCGCATCTTTACGTATGCGACAAATGTACACATTATTTTTTTTCAAACGCATTTTGCGGCGGACGAGTAATTCTACCTCCACTTGATACAATGCTTTTAAATTAGAGTACATCCGCCTCGCAATCGCTGCGTTTTCAGTTTGAATATCTAAACTCAACTGTTTATTGGACAAAGATAGAACACCGTTCATTCGAATGAAGGCAGCTGTTTCTGCTTTTAAACAACATTCGTCTGCTTCGATTTGCGTTAATTCTTTCTTCGTTTTTGAAGCGAATGACAATTGAATTTCTCCCTTCCGTTCACGATATGATATCGTCTCTTCATTATACTACACATATGAAAATTGTTTAAACCAATTCCCCAATTTCATCGGATCATGAACAATTCGTCCATCTCGATACGATGCGATATTCACTCGTGCAATATGTAAACCTAGATGTTGTAAAGCCTCCATATCATGTTCAACGAAACGTATTCTCTTCTCTTGTAATTGCGCATCGCTTATTTTATCAAAATAATCGGCTTCATGTAGGACGACGGTATGCAAAAAACGTTCACCCACATGATCGTATAAAGCTTGGACATGCTCGGAAGCCGTATATTGCACGGTCTCTCCAATTTGTGTCGTCAAGTTGCTAATATACACCTTTTTCGCCTGCGCTTCAATCACTGCCTCTTTCACTTTACGAACGAGCAAAGTCGGGATGATGCTCGTATATAAACTACCCGGTCCAATTAAAATATAATCCGCGTCAGCAATCGCTTGTAAAGTCTCTTCTAAAGGCTCTACTTCTTGAGGAGATAAATACACTTTTTGAATGCGACTTCCGTATACAGGTATTTTTGATTCACCTGTAATAATCGAACCATCTTCTAATTCAGCGTGTAATGTCATCCGTTCGTTCGCTACGGGTAATACGCGTCCTTTCAAATGAAATAACTCACTTAAATGACGAATAGCCCCAGCGAAATCACCAGTTAAATCCGTCAATGCAGCGAGCATCAAATTACCGAGTGAATGTCCTTTCAAATCTTCACCATTTTCAAAGCGGTATTGGAACATTTCATCTATCATATGCCCTGCATCTGTAAGCGCTCCCATTACTTGTCTTATGTCTCCAGGTGGCGGAATATTATAATCTTGTAGCAAACGACCGGAACTACCACCATCGTCTGCTACTGTCACAATTGCTGTTAAATTAACGGGAAGATTTTTTAAGCCTCTTAAAAGAGTAGACAATCCCGTTCCACCACCGAAGACGACGACATTTAATCGCTCTTTTCGTACAGCCAATTCCCATCACTTCTTTCTTTTTTCAATGTCACGATGGGTTACATACGTTTCAAACTCATTTTGAAACAAATCATTGAAATAATTTGCTAACGTGACAGATCGATGCTGTCCTCCTGTGCAACCGAAAGCGATGACAGCTTGTGTCTTTCCTTCATTTTTGTATTGAGGAATAATGAATCGGAATAAATCCGTTAATTTTTCAATTAATTGTTTCGTGTCGTTCCATTTTAAAACGTATTCTCGCACTTCAGCATCCATTCCTGTTTTCGCACGCAACTCTTCAATATAAAACGGATTCGGTAAAAATCGAACATCGAATACGACATCCGCATCGATTGGCATTCCGTGTTTAAAGCCGAATGACATGAAATGAACGTTAAAAGGCGCTTTCCCTTTCGTTGAAAACTCACGTGCGATACGTTCGCGCAACTCACGTGGTTTTAATGTAGATGTATCAATGACGAGGCGCGCATGTCCTTTCAACTCCGACAACGTTTCGCGCTCTTTTTTAATTCCTTCTAAAATGAGCCCACCAGTCGATAAAGGATGCGATCGACGCGACTCTTTATATCGTTTGACGAGCGATTCATCATTCGCTTCCAAAAATAAAATGCTCGTCGTCACTTCATTCATTTGGCTCGCTTCGTTTAAAGCGTCAATGAGTGAACTAAATAAATAACCACCACGCGTATCCATCACTGCTGCGATGCGACGCATTTTATTTTCAGATTTCGTCATTAAGTCGAGAAATGTCGGTAATAGTTCAGGCGGTAAGTTGTCGATGCAATAAAAGCCTAAATCTTCGAAGCTTTGCATGGCAACTGTTTTACCAGCACCACTCATCCCTGTAATAATTACCAATTCAATGTCATGTATTCGATCATTGTCCATATCGCTTCACCTTCCGCTAATGATGTACGTAGTTTTTATACTGTATATTTTTTTAAAAAATACTGTTACTCTCAAATGTATGATGATATCCACATTTGCATAACTGTATTAGTTTATTTCTCTTTTTTATAAACACAGTCTGTAATATTTTGCAAAGCATTCACTATTATATCATACTTTTTATTTGTTCTCTCTTAGTATACAACGGATTGTGAATAAGAACAAAAAAGAAGGTTATCTCGCCAATAAATCGTCATAAAAAAGACGATTCGCCAAATACGAATCGTCTTTTCATCTATCCTTATGCTTTTGTCGCTTGTTTTTCTTTTAAGTCTTCGATATATTTTTGAACCGCTTGTGCTGCGATACTTCCGTCGCCTGTTGCTGTGACGATTTGACGTAACATTTTTTCACGTACGTCACCTGCTGCGAAAATACCTGGTACTGTCGTCTCCATATCTTCGTTCGTTAAAATATATCCGTTTTCGTTTGTAATGCCTAAGTGCTTCACTGAATCTGTTAATGGATCCATACCGACGTAAACGAACATTCCTTCTGTATCGAACTGTGTTTCTGAACCGTCTTGTGTGTCAATCAATGTAACCGAACCGATTTTTCCGTCTTTTTCGTTTACTGATTTCACTTGTTTGTTCCATAAAAACTCAATTTTTTCGTTTTCGAACGCACGGTCTTGAATAATTTTTTGTGCACGTAATTCATCACGACGGTGAATGATCGTTACTTTGTCTGCGAAACGTGTTAAGTACATTCCTTCTTCTACTGCAGAGTCTCCTCCACCGATGACGACGATTTCGCGCCCTTGGTAAAACGCTCCGTCACATACCGCGCAGTAGCTGACGCCGCGACCTGTTAATTCTTCTTCACCTGGTGCGCCGAGTTTACGGTATTCTGCACCTGTCGCTACGATAACCGCATAAGCTTTGTACGATTTTTCTCCGACGATTACTTCTTTCACTTCTCCGTGATCCACTACTTTGTCAACGTCACCGTATTCGTATTTCGCTCCGAATTTTTGTGCGTGTTCGAACATTTTCGTCGAAAGTTCTGGACCTAAAATAGATTCAAATGCTGGATAGTTTTCGATTGCGTCTGTCGTCGCCATTTGTCCACCTGGCATTCCTCGCTCGATCATCACTGTTGAAAGGTTCGCACGTGATGCGTATACCGCCGCTGTCATTCCTGCTGGTCCTGCACCGATAATAATTAAATCATGAATTTGTTCTGTTGACATTTTTCATTCTCCTCTACTTGTCAGTTACAACTTTTTATCTACTCAAATCGTAATCTATTTTTACGTCGCATTCAACTTATATGCCTATACCCCTTAGGGTACATTATTCCATCTTAAAAAATCGGTAAAAACTCGATTAATTCATTCACATATTTCGTTAATGTCGCTGGTGCAATGCCGTATTCTTCTGCGATTGCTTTTTTTGTAACATGATTGTAGCGCGATGATTGGAACATGTAGTCCGCTGCTGCCGCAATCGCGTTCGGATTTTTAAATAAATAATGTTGATCGTATGCGACGTCACAAAGTGCGAACCACATTTGCAGTAAATGAATTCCTTCTTTTTTGAGCGGCGCATATTTCGCATACAATGTGTCTGCTACTTCAATGCTGCGTGAAAAATAATCTAATTCTTTTCTTTCGTACAACTCAAATTGTTGATCGATTAAACCGTAATACAATTTTTCAACTTCTGACAATTTTTCAAATGTCATTAATTCTAAAATTGAACGTTCTTCACGATACATCGATTTCAATACTAAAAAGTAACCGAATAAGCGCTCACTGCGGTACGGGTTTTGAATTTTATGAACGAGCATTTCAATATTGTCTTCGTACGCGTTCACATTTTTCGTCATGCGTTCTTTCCACGGCTCCATCCCTTCTTTTGAAGGGTCGAGCTGCACAAGTTTGTCATAAGCAAGTTGCGCTTGTTTCGTTCTTCCTGAAAAGTAAGCGCTATGAGATAACCAAAAGTAGAAAGAAACATCTCCTTCAAAACCACCACGTTGTAAAAGACGGAGCCAATTGTATCCCGCTTCATGTTCACCAATTAAAGCGAGTGTCGCTCCGAGTTTGTAACGATGTTCGAATTCAATCGGCTTTATTTTCAATAAGAGACGAATACTTTTTTCGAGTTCAAACACTTCTTTTTCGTAATAATAAATGACCGCAAAGTTACAGAGCGCGTGAATGTTTCCTTGATCTTGCTTTAATACGTCGCGCAAAATCGCTTTCGCATCCGCAACACGTCCCGCGTAAAAGTACGTTAACGCCAAATTATTCGACGCCGCTAAAAATTGTGGGTAATCCGCCACGATGCGCTCGAACAATTGAGACGCTTCTTCAAATTGTCCCTCTTCCATTTTGCGACGCGCTTGTTCTTGTAAAAAGTAAATCTCTCCTGAAAACCAGTCATCTTCTTCTAAATGAACATTTTCTTGTTCGGCAAAGTCGATAATTTCCAGCGACTCTTCTGCGAGCGGTCCATCTGGTGCTAAGGCGATATAATGTTCTGCGTAACGCTTCGCATCCGTCAACAATCCTAAATGCGCATGAACTTCCGCTAAATAAAAGACGATGTCTTCACCTTCCGGGTCCAATGCATGTGCTTTCGCTAAATGTTCATACGCTAGCTCATACTTTCCTTCTTCAATTAATAAAGCACTATAATTTAATAAAACGTCAGCATTTTCTGGCATACGTTCTAAAGCACGCTCAAAAGACTTTCTCGCCTCTTCTAAGCGATCTTGTCGAAATGCTCGCAACGCTTTTTGATAATAATATTCTCCATAAGGCACGAACGTTATAATTTTCTTTGTTTGATTTCGCAATCGTCTACCTCCACCACTTCAGCAAAGTGAAAGAAGGAACGACTTTGCGTTCCTTCTTAAATCTTTTTCTTATTATACCATATTTACCCTATCAGTCTTCACCGTTTTGCTTCTGTTCTCTTTGCTCTTTCGTCTGAATGATTCGCATCGGGTTTCCCCCGACGAATGCGCCTGCAGGAACATCTTTATGAACGAGCGTCATCGCTGAAACGACCGCTCCGTCTCCAATGACGACACCCGGTAAAATCGTGCTATTTGCACCGATCATCACATTGTCTCCGATGACGACATCGCCGAGACGATATTCATCGATTAAATATTCATGGGCTAATATCGTCGTATTAAAGCCGATGATCGTATTAGAACCGACCGTAATGCGCTCTGGAAACATCGAATCCGGCATGACCATGAGAGCGAATGACGTCTGTTCACCTACTTTCATCTTCAAAAATGTTCGATACATCCAATTTTTCCATGTGAAAAAGGGAGTGATGCGTGCAAGTTGGACGACGATGAACACTTTTACTAACTTCCAAAACGACACCGTCTTGTACATGTACCAAAGTGAATTCGCTTTTCCTTTAGACGGATAACGTTCGAGGCGTCTCATCGGTTCGCCTCATCGACGATGCGCACGATATCCTCCATCGTATCCGCGATATATGTCGGATTAAATTGTTTTAAAAAGTCGATTCCTTTCGCCGACCAGCTGACCGCAACCGTACGGACTCCAGCATTGTGTCCACCCTCAATATCGTGATGATTGTCGCCGACCATAATTGTCGTCTCCGGATTCGCACCGATTCGCTCCATCGCTAATTGGAGCGGCTCTGGATCGGGCTTCGCATTTTTAACATCGTCAATCGCAACGAGCGTTTCAAATAAGTCGTCCGGTAAATTTAACAGACGAATTCCTTGCTCAATGACGTCGCGACGCTTCGTCGAGACGAGCGCCATATGAATACCGCGTTCTTTCAAAGCGTATAGCATTTCATGCACTCCAGGGAACGGGCGAGCATAAGCATCGTGATTCGCGACATTCCACTCGCGATATTCTGCCGTTAATTGTTCTGCTTTTTCCGGTGACACTTTCGTAAATGTGTCAATTAAAGGTGGGCCTAAAAATGGTAAAATACTTTCTTCATTATATTGTCCTGGAAAATGACGGTCCAATACGTGTTGGAATGTGGCAATGATTAACTCATTCGTATTGAGTAATGTCCCATCAAAATCGAATAAAACATGTGTAATTTTATTAGTCATGTACTCCTACAACTCCTTCTACTGGTGTTCGTTTTTTCCACATACGTGATACGATTATCGCTAAAATTAAAGCGACGAATAAACGGATTAACAATAACGGTAAGACGTTAATACCGAGTGGGATAAATAATAATGTATCTTCTACAACGGCGTGACAGGCGACGAGGAAAATGAAGCTGATCGTCACATCACGGTGACTTACACCGTCTTCATGGACTGCTTGAATCATGACACCCGCTCCGTATGCAAGACCGAAAATGAGACCTGCTGCGAGTGTTAATGCTGCGTTCGACTCTACGCCGAGCAAACGTGTAAACGGACGCATCCAACGAGATAATTTTTCTAAAAAATGAATGTGACGCAAAAATTGAATCGCGATCATTAACGGAATGACAGTCATCGCCAGTTGCACGACGCCGTAAAAGGCTTTTTCAAAACCGAGCAACGTAATCGCCATCCATCCTTCTGGTACTACTTCCT
>JASLHQ010000202.1 GCA_030152265.1 Savagea sp. | reverse complement strand
GACAGGGATGACACCGATCCACATATCGAGAACGTTTTGGAAACCAGAACGCATCGTATGGCCGAGTGAACTATTTTTCTTCGCCGCATCAAGTGCGAGCTTCGTCCCCGTGCGTAAAGGATGTTTCGGTGTTGCATCTTTTTCTTCAAACGGACGTCCATCAATGTACGTATTATCTTTCTGTGCTAATGGGAAAATACGTGGCATAATGATGGCGAGAACGAATCCAACGAGTGCGACTGTTCCGTAATACGGTAAAAAGTAAGAAGAGAGACCAGCTTTATCGAGAATCGTAATAGCGAATGTAATCGATACGACAGAGAATGTCGTTCCGATAATCGCCGCTTCACGTTTCGTATAATAGCCCTCTTCATATTGCTTGCTCGTCATGAGGACACCGATCGTTCCATCGCCGACCCAAGAAGCGAGTGCGTCGATAGAAGAGCGTCCTGGCAGTTTAAATAAAGGACGCATCACTTTCGTCATTAACGTACCGAAAAACTCTAAAAGTCCGAAGTTTAAAAGCAATGGTAATAAAAATCCTGCGAATAAAAATACTGTAAATAAGAAGGTAATTAAACCGTCTGTGCTCAGTAATAAGCTTCCTGTATTTTCACTCCAAACGGCTTCTGGACCAATTTTAAATACAGTCGCGATAGCGAAGATCGCTGCTAAAATTCGTGTGACGAGCCAAAATGGTGTCACTTTAAACAATTTAGCCCAAAACGTTTCACGTGTTGGCTTTACAAAGGTAAAGACGAGAGAACCAAGGGCTGCGATAATCATAGTAATGAGTCCGATGATGGACATATATTCAGCAATTTGATTATTTAATAAGTCAGCGAGAATCGCAATCGGTACTTTCACATCTTCTCCGTACGGAATCGGAATCATAAAGAGGAAAATCCCGAGTGCGGAAGGGAGAAGGAAAAGTAACCAGTTTTTTAATGGATAAGAATTCAAAAGAAACACTCCCTTATTCGTTTTGTTGTTGTATAATAATACACTATATATGAATAAATAAAGATAAGCTACTATTTTATTAATGTTTGAATTGTAAGAATTTTCGAAAGTGGAAAAGGGGTAGAACAGATGGGGAATACAGTGAAATTAAATGTAAAAGCATGTGCACAACAACTACAATCGCAGCTTGTGGAATGGAGACGTCATTTTCATCAACATCCAGAATTATCGTTTGAAGAATGGGAAACATCTAAGTACATTCAAACTATTTTAAAGCAGTACGATGTGGAAGTCATTCCAAATATCGCAAAGACAGGATTGAAAGTGATTAAACGTGGAAAGCGCCCAGGTCCGACATTAGCGATTCGCGCCGATATGGACGCTTTGCCGATCATGGATGAAAAAGACGCTCCGTATAAGTCGACGGTTCCAGGTGTCGCACATTTATGTGGTCACGATGCACATATGACGATTTTATTAGGCGCGATTGCTGTACTCGATCAATATGAATTAGAAGAAGGAAATATCGTCTATATTTTTCAGCCAGCAGAAGAAGGATACGCAGGTGCGAAACATATGGTCGAAGAAGGAGTATTGAAACATCCAGATGTCGATACAATTATTGGGTTGCATGTCCATCCGACCGCACCTGTAGGAAAGACGACGGTGACGCCTGAATTTGCGACGGCGTGTACAGATGCATTTGACCTTGAAATTATCGGCCGTGGTGGACATGCGGCGCACCCTCATCAAGCGGTCGATTCCATTACGATTACAGGAGAGATCATCACGTCCTTACAACAAGTTGTCAGTCGAGTCGTCGATCCGTTAGAGCCTATCGTCATTACGATTGGAAAGATTGAGGGAGGCTACACGCGCAACGTCATTGCACCGTCCGTCAAATTAGAAGGGACGGTTCGATTGTTAAATCCAAATTTGCGCCCTATCGTGAAAGAGACGATTGAACGTTACGTAAATGGAATTACGAGCGGTATGGGGGCGACGTATACTTTTGATTATGAGGAAGGTTATCCTTCTGTATACAATGAACCTTCTTTAATTGAGCCCCTTCAAAAAGCGACAGATGCGATATTAGGAGAAGATTCACTTGCGATCGTTAAGCCGAGTATGGGTGGGGAAGATTTCTCTTATTTCGCTGAGCAAGTACCGGGAATCTTTTTCCGACTCGGCATTCAAAATGAAGAAAAAGGAATTAAATATCCGAACCATCATCCGAAATTTGATATCGATGAAGACGCTTTACATTTAGGAGTTGCGATTTTTGCGCAGTATGCGATTCAATATTTTGAAGGAGAGTAAATGGATATCATCTCTCTCTAACATTCGTTATAATGAGGAGTAATGTATGTATTTTTAGAGGAGTGTCCGTAGTGGAACATACAGTTTTACGAATTTTAGCGATTTATGAGTCGAGTATTCAAAATGAATCGATGCTCGAGGAAGAAGTGATACGCATTGCAAAACATATTGCGAAGCAGTGGGCCATCCACGAAGAGTTTGATTTAGAAACGAATGAAAACTTTGAACGTTTCGTGTTGGCGCACTTACGAGCACGAATCGAGCATAAACCTGGTTTGTTACTGTTTGAAAACCGGGTGATTCAAAAGCGGGGAGAATGGTTATTATCCATTAAAATGACGATTCCAAGTGAAGAAAATTACTTTCACCAAGGTTATTTTACGCTCGATGACATTATTCGAAGAAATGTTGTCATTCAACAATTTCCCGAGTTACAAGCGAACTTGTTCGAATGCAGTCGCTTTTATAAAAAATATGAGCAAATTTATTCGAGAGAGCGAATTGATGAAGTGCAAATCGAGTTTATTTTACCGCGTTTAACATTGTGAGAGGGGTTTAAGGTCATGTGGAAACGATTTTTTACAATTAGTATAGCGACATTGATTACGTCTTTTTTGTTGACGAAAGGTGTCCAAATACTTCCTTTAGAGCGTGAATATCCGGAATTTTTTAATATGAATTCAACGTGGCGTGTATTTCTCGTAACGCTCAGTATCATTTTGCCGATGTACTTATTGCTCGTCATGCCATTTAATATACTCATTACGAAATTTGCGAGTACATTGTCGCAAGAGTGGTTATTATACAACTTAATCGCTTTTGCATATACGTTAATATTAGTGCTCATCGTCTATGTAAATATGCAATATTTACCGCATATTTTTGCGATCGTCATTTGGCATATTTTAATTTTTAGTGTCATAGCAGTGTATGCTCTTGCGAGTCGAGTAGTAGGGGGTATTCATAAATGGACGACATCATTCAGTTGACGAAAGACGGAAAACAGCAATTGGAAGAACAACTTTCTAAATTAGAAAATGATATATTGAAAAAGTCACAAGAAAAAGTAAAAGCAGCGCGAGGATTTTGTGATTTCTCGGAAGATCCGGTGTATGCACAATACTTAGAGGAATCGTTTGAAGTGCGAGAAAAAATAGAACAGCTGAAAGCATTGCTTTTGAAGGTGGAAATTATTGAACCTGAAGACAATGGGATCGTACAGCTTGGAACGTATGTCGATATTTTAGAAAGTGGCGAATCTGAAGTGGAAACGTATCAAGTCGTTCATTCATTAGAAGCGGATATTGAACGAGATAAAATTTCTGTCGATAGTCCGCTCGGAAAACATTTGCTCGGAAAAGAAATTGGAGAGAAGTTTATATTTTACGATAATGAATTTGAAGTGAAAAACGTTCACATAAAAAGTAAGTCTTGACAAATAAAAGAAGAGCGTTCATGATGAACGTGTACGAACAATTCAATAAAAAAACTAGGGGTGTCCGAAATTGGCGGACTGAGAGGGAGAACCGATTTTCCTAACTCTTTGGACCTGATCTGGCTCATACCAGCGTGGGGAAGTATTTATTAATGACACAATACATACGAGACGTATGTTTATTTACGTGCCAGGTCTAACTATTATTAGGCCTGGCTTTTTTGTATGGATTGTCCCGAATGGTGCGAGTCATGCGGTCTACCTCAAAACGAAGAAGGAGACTGAAAACATGACAGCAAAACAAAAAGGAATTCAAATTCACGAGTATTTTCCAGCGAGTACGAAAGTTTATGTCGAGGGGAGTCGTCCGGATATTCGCGTGCCGATGCGTGAAATCGCTCTATCGACGACAATCACAGAACAAGGCGAAACACCGAACGAACCAATTCGTGTTTATGATACGAGCGGTGTGTACACGGACCCAACACATGAAATCGATATTGAAAAAGGATTGCCACGCATTCGCAAGCAGTGGATT
>JASLHQ010000139.1 GCA_030152265.1 Savagea sp. | reverse complement strand
CCTTGAGCCTACAGGTTGAGCTGATTCAATAAAATCATTCACCGTCAGTTGTAAAATTAACAATTGTCGATTTGTCAACATTGCTCATCACTCCCTTTAGCACTCGATTCGTTAGAGTGCTAACACTGACTCTAATTTATCAAATCTATATAGGACTGTCAACGATTAGGCTCACTCCATTAGTAAAAACTGTTCAAATACATCATTTCCGTTATACAATCCTTTTTCGGTCAATCGATAATAATCCGCTTCATAGACGATATACCCATCTTCTATTAATGATGTGAGGACAGAACCGTAAATATTTTGTAAAGATTGTCCGAACTTCTTTTCGAAGTGTGTAGAAGATACACCTTTTCTCGTACGCAAACCGAGAAACATTTCTTCTTCCATACGTTCTTCTAAAGTTACTTGATGCGTATGTTTCACAGGACGCGTTCTCGCTTCAACCGCTTTCAAATAATGATTGAGTGGACCGATATTCGAATACCTTTCTCCAGCGAGATAACCGTGCGCTCCCGCTCCGACTCCTCCATATTCGTCATTTTCCCAATAAATTAAATTGTGAATCGATTCCGCTCCAGGACGCGCGAAATTACTCACTTCATATTGTATACGTCCCGCACGCTCCATTTGTTCCATCACATACGTAAACATATCTCCTTCTACTGAAGCATCGACGAGTTTTAATTGGTCATTATTTTTTAAATTGTAAAAACGAGTTTTCGGTTCAATGATTAAGCTATAGGCCGAATAATGCGGAAGGTCCAAGGCGAGAGCTCGTCGAACCGTTTCTTTCCAGTCGTCCATCGTCTGTTCAGGTAACGCATAAATTAAATCGATACTTATGTTTTCAAAACCGACTTCGCGCGCTGTTTGAATCACTTCTTCCACGTGATGTGCGCTATGCGTCCGGCCGATTTTTTTCAATAATTCGTCGTTGAAACTTTGCACACCGATACTTAAACGATGCACACCACGCGCGTATAACAATTGTAATTTTTCACGCGTCAATTCATCCGGATTCGCTTCAATCGTGTACTCGCGCAACGTCTTTGGATCGACGACGCGTTCAATCAATGTAAGCAGTCGATCCAATTGCTCGACCGTTAAAGCAGTAGGCGTTCCTCCTCCGATAAATACCGTCTCGAGTTCTCCCGCATACTTCGCATATTGCTGCAATTCTACACCGAGCGCTTCAATATATGCATCGACCGGTTGGTTCGCATAAAATACTTTATTAAAATCACAATAAAAACAAATTTGATGACAAAATGGGATATGAATATACAATCCTCTCATGTCAATCCCTCCAATCCATGCAAAAAAGAGGGCAGGAAGCGCCCTCTTTTCACATTTCGTTCTTTAATTGTAGTCGATTTTTAATATTTGTACAAATTAAAACGGTGTCATATCGTACGTAATTCGAATCTCTTGAATGTCACCACGTTGATGTTTTGCATAAATTTCATCAATATTTGGCTTTGGCCATGCGATCTGCATATTTTTTTCATTATCGACACGAATGCGGTATTCTTCTCCTTCTGGCTCGACTGATAAATATGCCATAAGTTGTTCCGCATCATTTGCTTGTAATGTTTCGTCCCATTGTGCGATATAATAGTTTAAACGAACGACTTCATCATCCACGATGAAAAAAGTCACCGGAATTGTATCTACTTCGTAATTCCATTGATGCAATGTAATTTGTTGACCGTTCGAAGGTGTCGTCCAAACGACTTCTTCTTTCTGTAACGGTTCTCCTAATGCATCGACGAGTTGTTGTTCAGTCATGCGATTGTATTGCTCGATCGTCGTAATTGGTTCGACGTCTACACTTTCTTCTGAAGCCGATTCATTTGAACAGCCTACTAATGTCAATAGTGCTACAAAACAGAGCACGAATAATCGTTTTCTCATCCAACTCCTCCAATATTGTTCAATTAAACGAATCTTAAAGGAGAAATGTGAAAAGTATACGAAATTCAGTTCACAACTTAACGAACATCATCGATTGAAAGGAGTATGTTCTTTGAAAAAAAGTATAGGATTACTTACCGTCTTAACATTGATTGGACTGCTATTTTATTTCAATACGACGCGCTCTCCGTTCCCAGAATACGAGAGGCGCTTCAATGTCCATTTACCTAAAAATTATACGACCGAGCAAATTGTTCATATTGAAAAAACGCCCTTTCAAATAATTGCCGTCTACTCGTATGACGAAGATGTTTCGTTTCCGTCTTTATTTTCTACATTGGATGCGGAAGGTGTGACAGATGCAAATTTTCATATCGATGCCGTTTTAAAACAAATTCCTACGTTCTTTACGATCGAAGCGGAAATAGGCGACGTGTATGAACATTTACAACACGACCGGTATGAGCATTTTATCGCGCTTTATAAAAAAGAAGAACGTCGGCTTTACGTGCTCGTGTCGACTTAATCATTCGCCACAGCACCGAAACAATCGACACGTTGAATCGTCGAGCGTTTATAATAATGGATTTGACCGTCCTCTAACTCGACTTCCAACCATTCATCTTTTTGCGTTTGCCACGCTTTCCAAAACGCGCTCGCATGGTCACCGTATAAAATATCCGTGCGAAAGGCTCCGAAATAAATTTTAAGGAGTTCCACCTGCTCTGCTATTTCCTCTACTCGTGTCTCAATTTCTCGTTGTTCTACATATGTTGTCATAGCAAAAACCTCTCTTTCCGTTGTAGGAAGAGAGGTTGATAGTATTTCAGCGCACTCTTCCTCATCTCTCAAGCTAAGCTTGCTGGAATTAGCACCGTTCCCTTTCATAGGTGGTTGCCGCAGGATCATAGGACCAGTTCCTCCCCTGCTCTTGATAAGGAATTTTATTTGATTGATTACATCTTAAAATAGTTTGAATACTTTGTCAAGAGTAGTCTTTCTGTAAGACACAAGAAACATTGATCGTAAAGCGTTTTCGTTTGAAATTAAAACAAATGTCTTTCTGGAGAGAACGAATATAAGTAAAAAATCCCCTCACGCAATATGCGGAGGGGAACATCGATTTAATCTTCATCCATTTTCAAGACAGCCATGAATGCTTCTTGAGGGATCTCGACAGAACCGACTTGTTTCATTCGTTTCTTACCTTCTTTTTGTTTCTCTAATAATTTACGCTTACGTGAAATGTCACCACCGTAACATTTTGCTAAGACGTTTTTACCGAGGGATTTAATCGTCGAGCGTGCTACGATTTTTTGTCCGATTGCTGCTTGGACAGGCACTTCGAATTGTTGACGTGGGATGAGTTCGCGCAATTTTTCAACGATTGCTTTTCCGCGCTCGTAGCTGAAGTCACGGTGTACGATGAAGCTTAATGCGTCCACTTTTTCCCCGTTTAATAAAATATCCATCTTCACAAGTTTAGAAGGTTTGTATCCGATAATTTCATAATCGAGGGATGCATACCCTTTCGTTTGTGATTTTAATTGATCGAAGAAGTCGTAAACGATTTCTGCGAGCGGTAATTCATAAATGACGTTGACACGTGTTGCGTCTAAATAATCCATTGTCATAAAGTTTCCGCGTTTTTGTTGGCAAAGTTCCATGACAGCGCCGACATACGTTTCTGGAACCATGATTGATGCTTTGACATATGGTTCTTCCACATAGTCTACTTTTTGTTGTTCTGGCATGAATGACGGGTTATCGACTTTCAATTGTTCGCCGTCTGTTGTAACAACATTGTAAATAACAGATGGTGCTGTCGTAATGAGGTCGATGCCGAACTCACGCTCAATACGCTCTTGAATAATTTCCATATGGAGCAAACCTAAAAATCCACAGCGATATCCGAAACCGAGCGCTTGTGACGTTTCTGCTTCATATTCTAATGCCGAGTCGTTTAACTCTAATTTTTCTAGCGCTTCACGTAAATCGACATATTTTGACGTATCGATCGGATAGAGTCCGCAGAAGACCATCGGATTCATACGACGGTATCCGTCTAGCGGTTCTTCTGTCGGGTTTTCAACATGTGTGACAGTATCCCCAACTTGTGTATCTCCGACATTTTTAATCGATGCGGATAAGTATCCAACATCTCCAACAGTCAATTCATCGCGGTTTGTCGCATGCGGTGTGAA
>JASLHQ010000119.1 GCA_030152265.1 Savagea sp. | reverse complement strand
ATACGCTTCTTCATCGTGCATCGTCAATACGATAATTTTCGCATTCGGAACTGTTTTATGAATGTTTTGCGCGGCAGTAAACCCATCTAACCCTTCTGGCATCGATAAGTCTAATATGACGACATCCGGCTGTTTTTGTTCTGCTAATGCGATTGCATCTGTTCCATTATCTGCTTCATCAATCGTCTCGACAACTTCCCATCGTTCTAGCAACATTCTCACTCCTTTTCGAATGAGAAAATGATCATCCACGATCAATATATTCATCGTCATCACCTACCAATTGATGTTTCGGGACGTACATCGTTATTTTCGTGCCTATTCCAATTTCAGATTGAATAATCGTTTTACCTCTCAATTGTGAAATTCGCTCTCCGATATGAAGTAATCCTAAACCATCTTTTTCTCGTTCGACATGAAAACCGACCCCGTTGTCTTCAATCGTAATTTGTAAACCGAATGAATCTTTTTCAAATTGAACGAGCGCTTCCGTCGCTTTTGCATATTTCATCATATTGTGCGTCGCTTCTTGTACGACCCGATAAATATTAATTTCAGCAATCGGCGTTAAACGGTCGTAACAATTCGTCTCTAACCGAATATTTAAACTCGGCATTTTTTGTCGAATTGACTGTAATAACGTTTCAATCGTCGGCATTAACCCGAGGGCATCGAGACTTTTCGGGCGGAGTGATTGCGAATAAAATTTCACATCTTCCATCGCTTTTCCGAGTTCTTGTCGTACTTCTTTCAAATAAGTAGCGAGTTCTTCATCTTCAATCGACATCGATAAATTATCCATCGCGATTGCGACGCTATATAATGCTTGACCTACCCCATCGTGGAGTTCTTGACTAAGACGCTTATGTTCGACTTCACGCGCTTCTGTTAACCGGTGCAATATTTTTTTTGATAACTTCGCTGCATCTTCTTTTTCTTTCAACGTGCGATCACGTATGACGAGTAAGTAATATTTTTCGTCTGCTTCTTCGTACATTAAAACGTTACTCATCTCAACATTGACCATATATTGACCGACTTTCGGCATTTTAGATGAAAAATAAGGAATTTTTCCATCATTCGCGAGTAAAAAGCAACGTTCTTCTCCATCTTGCAAAGCACGTGTCTCACAATATGTACAATACGGAACGATATCTCCTTCTTTCCATCCCATTAAACGTTTTGCCGCTTCATTCATTCGAATAATCGTACGGGTACTCGTCATGACGATAATGCCATCTTGTAAATGATTGAATAAATTTTCTGTGAAGTATGGATCAATCGTATTCGACAACGTCTTCGCCTCCTTTTCTTTTCAGTGTAACAAAAAAGAGGAGCGATGTATTGCTTACGCTCCTCTTATATGTTTAATTAATTGCGATGCTTTTGAACTGTCGTTAAAAAGGCTTGCGCATATTTTAAACCGTCTTGGACGACTGGGTCTTTTAACATTTTCATCAATCCGAAAATTGTAATTGGACTATCGTCTTTCGTACGTTCAAATTCTTCTTTCGTCTCTTCGATAATTTCTTTCCCTTTATCGATTGGGACGTATTCTTTTACTGTTTCTGTCATCGTTGTCGTTAATTGATCGACTGTACGTTTGTCGCCCCACACACTTTCAGCGAATGATACGACATTGTCTACTTGTTCGATTACAGGAACGAGTCTAGGTAATAATTGAACCATCGTCATCATCGCATCTAAATGTGTTGAATCGATATGAAGTCGTTCAATTTTCCCTTCGACGTCATCCGCAATCAATTCTAGACTGCGCTCATCTTGCATCGATGCAGCGACGAAAGCGAGTTTATCTTCTACTGCTTGTAAGGTTGATACGAATGTCGGTAATTTATCAACTAAGTACGAAAGTGATTCTAGTTGTTCATCGCGCTCTAATGTCGATACGACTTCTGTTAAATCTCGTTTTTCTGTTGTCACCGTAATTCTCCTCTCTTTCGTTTCTTACATCGTGCCTTTAAGCATACCGTTCCAATACATCATCGGTAAAATATTTTTCTTCATGAAATGCATCGAGTGACGTTGTTTACGTTGGTCGATTGGGAATGATTCTTTCGCTTCGTATCCGTATACGAATTCCGCAAGCATTACTGTGTCGTATCCTGTTACGACTGGGCATGATGAATAGCCGTCATATTTCGCTGTCATTTCTTTATCGTTCATGATCGCAAGTAAGTTATCTACCGCTACTGGTGCTTGTTTACGGATTGCTGCTCCTGTACGTGATGTCGGAAGGCTCGTGCAATCTCCTGCACCGAAAATATTGTCATATTTCGTATGACGTAACGTATACATATCGAGGTCTACCCAACCTGCTTCGTTCGCAATCGGGCTTTTCGCGATGAAATCTGGTGCTGACATCGGTGGTGTGACGTGAATCATTGAGAAATCGCGTGTGATGCGTTCTTTCGTTTCCACATGTTCGAATGTCGCTTTTTTATTCGGTCCGTCAATTTCAACGAGATCCATGAAATACGTTTCTTTAATTTCTTTTTGTTTTACGAGATCTTTCAATACAGGGTAGTAACGTTTTACTGGGAATAAATCGTCCATTCCTGAAATGAATTCTATATTCGTGCGGTGACGCACACCACGACGACGGAATGCTTCATCTGCTAAATACATAATTTTTTGTGGTGCTCCTGCACATTTAACAGGTGTTGATGGTTGTGTAAAAATCGCTAAACCATCTTTTACATTTTTAATTGATTCCCATGTGCTTTCCACATAGTCTTGGTGATAGTTACTGCATACACCGTTTTTACCGAGCGTTTCTTTTAAGCCTTTCACTTTATCCCAATCTAATTGAATACCAGCTGCAACCATTAAATATTCGTATTTTACGACTGTTCCTTGGTCCGTTACAATTTCGTTTGAATTCGGGTTAAATGTTGTGACCGCTTCTAAAAGTAATTGTGCTCCTTCTGGAATGACTTCTTCTTGTGGACGCACGTTATCTTCTAATTTTGAATCACCGCCACCGACTAATGTGAAGAATGGTTGGTAGTAATGTTTGTCTGATGGATCGATAATGATGATATCATCTTTTAAATAAGGGGCTTTGCGAAGTAATTGAGCCGCCATTGTGACGCCTGCTGTCCCCGCTCCTACAATTGCAATTTTCTTTTCAATTTGATTTGTCATGAAAAATATCCTCCTTCAATAAGGTATCGCTTCAATGTAATTCCATTGTACGTCCTCTTCAGTTTTTGAACTATTAGGGGATTCCCCCATCTTTTGAGTATGTTAAAATAAAGAAATTAAACTATTACGGAATTAAAGGGGTTTTCATATGAGGTTTCTGTTCGCAATCGTGCAAGAAATTATCGCACCAATTTTAGTTTTGCTGTTTATCGGAGGGGTGCTACAACGGATTTTCAAGTTCGACTTACGCTCTTTTTCGCATTTATTAACGTACGCCCTTTTACCAGCCGCTGTATTTATTAGCTTATATGAAACCGTTATCGACGGACCACTCATCGTCCAGCTCATCTTATATTTAGTCGTCTTCAACTTAGCTTTAATCGCCGTTAGTGAAATCGGAGCGCGAGCGCTAAAGTTGGAAAGGGATACAGGCGCGACGTTTAAAAATAGTGTCGTGTTAATGAACTCTGGGAATTACGGTGTTCCTGTTAGTCAAATGATTTTCGCTACACAACC
>JASLHQ010000034.1 GCA_030152265.1 Savagea sp. | reverse complement strand
CCAGAAAAGTACGGAACGAACCGTCAAAACTTAACAATCCATGCGATTGACGCTTTACGTGAATACATCGCTTCACGTGGATTGATTCACATCGAACCCCCTCAACAGATTCACCTCATTTAAAAAAATCGCCATTCCTACTCGATGTAAGAATGGCGATTGTCTTATATGAAGAATAACACGACGAGGCTTAAGACGAGAAAGACGAAAGCATTTGTCGACGCTTGAATCGGATGCTTCGCTTTCATATGCGAGCCGATTGCCCCGATCATAATGACAGCGAGAATGCCGGCTCCGATTTTCCCCATGAATGGCTCCCAAAAACCGACAATTAACAAAACAGCCGCAGCCCATTGGGCGAGTGCCGTAAAAATGCGAAACCCATCCGAATAACCAAATGCCTGAAACCCTTTCTTCATCGGTTCCGCTGTTAAAATTTGATAACCGAAAAACAAAAAGGCCAACACTAAAATCCCTTGAATGATACTAATAATAATACCCATCACATTCCCCTCCTTATGATGAGCGTACCGCAAATGAAAAAAGAGTGCAAAAAATGTTGACGCTCACGTTCCCATGAACGTTTATAAAAAACACCCATACACACTTAAAGGATAAGCGAATGGGTGTCATCATGATCTTCACTATTAATCTGATAGAAATGATTTCTTATTTTACATCCCTTAACCCCTTACTCCACCGTCACGCTTTTAGCGAGGTTTCTTGGTTTGTCTACGTCCAGTCCTTTCGCTTGGGCGATTTCGTAGCTGAGGAGTTGGAGTGGGACGATCATGGCGAGTGGGGCGAAGAGTGGGTGTGTTGCGGGTAAGGTGAGCCAGTCGGTCGATTGTTCGAGTCCTTCTGACGACAGTACGTACACCCGCGCTCCTCTCGCTTCTACTTCTGCGATGTTGCTGCGCACTTGGTCGGCTGTTCGTTTATTTGAAATGATCGCAATGACCGGTGTCTCGTCTTCGATAAGGGCGATCGGTCCGTGTTTTAATTCCCCGCTCGGGTATGCTTCCGCTTGAATGTAAGTCACTTCTTTTATTTTCAGTGCCGCTTCTTGAGCGATTGCATAGTCGAGTCCGCGTCCGAGAATGAAGACGTTTTTCGCATCGACGAATTGGTCAGCCGTTTGGCGAATGAGCGATTGCATTTGGAACGCTTCGTACATGACGTATTGCACGATGGCGAGTTGTTTCGTCATATCAAATGTTTCATACATACCTGATAAACGACCGAGACTTCCTGCGATCAAGCTCAACAATGTCACTTGAGCGACGTACGCTTTCGTCGAAGCGACCGCCACCTCTGTTCCCGCATGCAACAGTAAGACATCATCCGCAAGTTTTGCCATCGTGGAATGTTTCACGTTGACGAGTGCTAATGTTGGCCAGTCGTTCGCACGACATTTTTTCAAAGCGGCAATGCTGTCTGCCGTTTCGCCTGATTGCGAAATGAAGATGAACAATGTGCCGTCTTCGATGAGCGGTGTATAGTAATTAAATTCACTCGCATAATGGACGGTCACGGGAATGCGGGCGAGTCGTTCGAATAATTCTTTGCCGACGAGTCCTGCGTGATAACTCGTTCCACAAGCGACGATTGCGATACGAGAAGCATTCGCTAATTGTTCCGACAAGTGGAGCGGTAACTCGATTTGTCCGTGCATATTCATATATTCTCGCGCTAAGCCACAGACGACATTCGGTTGTTCTTCGATTTCTTTCAACATGTAATGCGCATAACTTCCTTGATCGAATGTCATCGACTCGACCTGCAGTTCATACGGTTCGCGGTCGATGCGCTCTCCTTGTAAAGTACGCAACGTATGACAAGTTGGTTGGATGATGGCAAGTTCGCCATCTTCTAATTGGAGCGCGCTATGGCAACGGTCCGATACGGCCATTTCATCAGACGCGATCATCGTGCTATTTTCTGCAAAGGCGATAACGAGTGGGCTTTTATTTTTTGCCACGTACAACGTTTGTTGATTTTGTCGATCGAGACAAACGATCGCATAAGACCCTTTCAACAATTGAATCGTTTTTTGAAATGCGTCGCTCACGTCCAATCCGTCCGCTACGAATTTTCCTAACAGTTGAACGATCACTTCTGTATCCGTCGTCGATGTAAATTCAACGTCCGCAACGTATTGTTGTTTGAGCGCTTCGGCGTTTTCGATGACACCGTTATGAACGAGCGCAAAACGACCGTCCGCACTCACATGGGGATGGGCGTTCTGTTCGGTCGGTTTTCCGTGTGTCGCCCAACGTGTATGTCCGACACCGACAGTCGATTCTTCCACTCGCTCTAACGCTTCCGCTAAACGTTCAACACGTCCTACTCGTTTCACTACTTCCAATGTTTCTCCACCTAATGCGATTCCTGCTGAGTCGTATCCTCTATATTCTAAGCGGCGCAAGCCATCTAAAATGAGTTGCTTCGCTTTCCGTTCATTGCCGATATATCCTGTAATTCCACACATCATGACTCCTCCTCGTAACACTCTTTGCATTACTATTCCACGTTTTTTATCATTTAAAACGCATTTTCAAAACGAACGCAAAAAAAATACAGAAGTGTCTAAAACTCCGCTGTATAAGGAAATCATTATGCGTACCAATTGAGAGGAGGGATCTTATCGTAAGTTCAACTTTGCTAGGTTTACTCAGTATTGTATTTTTAATTATTCCTATCGCAATCATTTACTTCGCAATCAAGT
>JASLHQ010000225.1 GCA_030152265.1 Savagea sp. | reverse complement strand
ACTTGCAAACGAACCGATGTACCATTTCGTCTCTAATTGGATACGCACATGCGCTTTCGCGATCCGAATTCTTTGTTGAAAATAAGCTTCATCAATTTTCCCTTTGAAAATTGCACTTAAATGAGCATGTAATGTCCCTTTTAAACGTTCTACTGTACTATGTTCTCGAATGAGCTTGCTTAACTCAGGAATTTTTTCTAACCCACTATAAAAAGCTTCTGCTGTCACTTTTAATAATTCGTCTGAGTAAGGTTTCAATAGTTGTAAAATAGCTAAATCTCGTTCGGTTAAATGAACGAGTTGCAGTTGCTTTTGCAACGTTGGATCAGGGAGACGAATCCAAACATTATGAAGCTCATTTTGAATTAATTCATCTGTCGTTTTTTCATCGTTCACTTGTTTTTTTCTAAACATAAAACTCAAATTATAGCGCCTCCTTCTGCTCTTCCATTTCTCCTACTTCATTAAATATGTTCGCAACAATTAAACCTGTTACAAATGCGACGACACTCATTACGAGAGGAGTTCCACTTTCAGGAAGTCCTGGATAAATAACAAAAACAGAGCCGATAATTAAACCTAATATGACAGCAAATGTCATGACACGGTGGCGGTGTAAAATATAAGTAATCGCTTTACTACTCACAACGAAACCTAAAACAACCCCTAATCCGACGATGATAATAATCGGAAGATTTAATGTGGATAGAGCATTCGTTGCGGTATGATAAGCACCAAGTAATAATAAAATAAAAGAACCGCTTATTCCTGGAAGTAACATCGCCATACTCGCTAACCAGCCAGCAAAAAATAAAAAAATCGCTTTCCCGACTGTTAATTTCGTAATGACAGACGTATCTGGAACGATAAATGCTGTAAAAGCGAGCAATATCGCGACAATTATTAACACAATGAAATGGCCAAATGTAAAGTCAGTTTTAACTTTCGCTTGTTTAGCGATAAATGGGATGACACCAATGATGAGCCCGAGGAAGAAATACATCGTCGGCGCCTCATATTTCGTCAATAAAAAATCGATTACGCGACTAAATCCTAATAGCGCAATCCCGATCCCGATTCCTAAAGGAACTAGAAATGGTAGCTGTTGCTTCCACTCTTTACTAAAAAACTTGCTCAATGATTCTAAAAAACGATCATATATTCCTAAAATAAAAGCGATCGTTCCTCCACTTACTCCTGGGATTAAATCACTTATTCCCATAAGTAATCCACGGTATATGTTTTTCCATTCCATCATGCAATCCTCCAAATGATCAATCTCGTTTATTATAACATTGATTTCAATTTTTTATGACCTTTTCACAATTTAGTACTCGTTCTATCACAAATTGGACGTAAAAAAACTGTTTGAGTTCCATTCCTCAAACAGTTTTAACATTAACTTGCAACGACTGCACGGTGTTCCTCTAACTGCTTCAAACGCTCTGCAACTTGCTCCTCTGTCATTTCGTGCTCTTCGATGTAACGGTTGCGTGGGTGTGTCATACACTCATCTGTACATCCGCGCATGTGAAGATGTTCATTTTCTTCTGAACATAAAATTTGTTCGTTACATTCTGGGTTCGCACAGTTCACGTAACGCTCACATGGTGTACCGTCATAATGATCTTTTCCGACGATTGTCGGGTTCACACGGTTTACTGGAACGACGAGACGCTCATCGAATACGTAACATTGCCCGTCCCATAGTTGCCCTTGAACTTCTGGGTCTTTTCCGTAAGTGACGATTCCGCCATGTAAGTGGTTCACATTGTCAAATCCTTCACGGAGCATCCATCCTGTGAACTTTTCACAACGAATACCACCTGTACAGTAAGCAAGAACTTGCTTCCCTTCAAAAATTTCACGGTTTTCTTTAATCCACTGTGGCAATTCGCGGAATGTGCGAATGTCTGGACGAACCGCTCCACGGAAATGGCCGACGTCATATTCATAATCGTTACGAGCATCGATAATGACTGTGTTCTCTTCTTGCATTTTCGCATAAAATTCTGTCGGTTCGAGGTAACGGCCTGTTAATTCATTCGGATTAATATCGTCTTCCAAACTTAAGTTAACGATTTGTTCACGTGGACGTACGTGCATTTTTTTAAATGCGTGACCGTCTTCATAATCCATTTTGAAAACAGTGTCTGCGAAACGTGGATCTTTTCGGAGTTCTTCCATGTAAGCATCCGTCTGTTCAATCGTTCCTGAACACGTTCCGTTAATTCCTTCTTTTCCGACTAAAATACGACCTTTCAAGCCGATTTCTTTACAAAATGCCAAATGTTTGTCTGCAAATTCTACTGGGTCTTCTACTTTTGTGTATTTATAAAAAAGCAAAACACGATATTGCTTATCCATCGATACAACCTACTTTCTCTATTTATAATAGCTTTCATTTAATTAGTTATCTCTTTTCGATTATACTAATGAAGGACATTGTACCATAATTCGAATTGTGAAAAAAGGTTGAAACACTAGTTTGTTTTATTTTTCCATAGTCGGGTAAAGATTGCGCAAGGGAAAGTTTTTTCTTTTTTTGCAAACTATTTTAGACGGTCTGACGTCTAAATAACTGTAAATCATATAAACTTTAGAAGTAAGGAGACGTTCAACATGTATCGATCACAAAGAAAGAAATCAAAGGGTAAAGTATTCGGTTTACTCGCTATCATCCTCGTTTTAGTAGCTGGCGGGGGATTTGGTACGTATTATGCGTACGCGAATGAAATGGGTCCATTCGCAGAAAAAAACGTAGATGTGACGCAATTAGAAACTGAAACAACGACTGAAACGATGGAAGACGTAGATGGTGTAACGATTGAAAAAACAACAGAAACATTCAAAAGTGATCGCTATCCATTCACAGTTACTTATATCACAACACCTTTTGATGATGTGAACAAAACGACAAAACAATTTGTCGACAAACAAAAACAAGCGTATGTAGATCGTGTAGTAGAAACACGATTACAAGACAAAGAAGCGAACGGACAATTCACGATCGATGTAGAAGTCGTGCCTGGTGCAGATGGTCATACTACATTCGTGCTATTAGAAAACACACAAGTTAACAGCACGAAAACTCCTTATCAGCTCCAACAATTAAAAGCTTTCCGTGCACTTCAAAATGATGAACATGAAGGGTTATTCCCAATGGACGCTCTTTTCGTTCAAAACAATGAAAATTTAGCGACGTTGCAAGAAACGGTAGCGAACGCTTTACAAAATGACGAAACGTACCAAGAACATTTACGCGATGATTTTGAAGAAAAAATGAAAACTATGACATGGAAAGATTTCGATAACTTTGCATTCACAGGGGAAAATATCATTTTCTACTTCGATGAAGATCATTTCACAAAATCAAGTGAGGCAGGCGCAAACGCTGTTTCCATTCGTCTTCGTGATTTAAATGATATTTTGACAGAAGACTATCAATCAACACAACTTGACCCATCTAAAAAATATGTTGCGATGACATTTGATGACGGTCCAGATAAAAAAGTGACACCGATGGTACTCGATATTTTAGATAAATATAAAGCACCGGCCACATTTTATATGCTCGGGAACCGTGTAGAAATGGCACCTGACCTTGCGAAAGAAGTACTCGAACGCGGACACGAACTTGGAAACCATTCGTACAGTCACCCGTTGTTACCGAATTTATCAGCAGACAAAGTGAAATATGAAGTACAACATACGAATGAATTAATCAAACAAGCGACGGGCGAAGGTCCAAAAACATTCCGTCCTCCATATGGTGGCGTAAACGATATGGTACGAGCTCAACTCGGTGATTTACCAGTCATCTTATGGGAAGTTGATACGTTAGACTGGCAGCACCGTAACCCTGATAAACTATTAGCGATTACGAAAGCACAAGTTCATGATCGTGCCGTCATTTTAATGCACGATATTCATCAACCGACTGCAGACGGTTTAGATGCTGTTATGAAATATTTACAAGATGAAGGGTATGAATTCATTACAGTGACACAAATGCTCGAATTAAAACAATTAGATGAGCAACTAAAAACAGAAAAAGCAGCTTAATGTAAAAGACGCCTAGAATCAAATTTCGATTCTAGGCGTCTTTTGGCTATTATTCGTTATCTTGTTTAAAAACACTTGTACTATGTTTCGGTTGAACGCGCGCTTTCGGATCGACCATCGTTTTAATGTGGCTAATCGCAATCGGTGCTTCTCCAAATCCTACCGCGATTAGCTTCACTTTGCCGTCGTAGGAAGCGACATCGCCCGCTGCGAAAATCCCTTCTACGTTCGTCGACATGTGACGATCAACGAGAATGCTGTTACGATCCATTTCAAGACCCCATTCTTTTAACGGTCCTAATGAAGAAATATTTCCGTAGTTCACGACGACGTGATCGAGGTCGATATGTTCTTCTTCGCCTTCCTTATTCGCGAGAATGACTGTATCTACTTTTCCATCAAGCCCTTTAATTGCTTTCACTTGACGAGATGTCTTCACTTCGACTGTAGACTCCATAAGTTGATTTACACTCGTCTCGTGTGCTGTGAAGCGCTCACGACGGTGAACGAGTGTCACTTTCTCGGCTACTTCTTCTAACATGAGTGCCCAGTCTACCGCAGAGTCTCCTCCACCACAAACGAGCACATTTTTACCAGCGAATACTTGCAAATCTTTAATACCATAATGTAATGTTTCGCCTTCGAAGTGAACTTCTTCTTCGATTCCGATCTTACGTGGTTGGAACGCTCCGATTCCAGCCGTAATTAAAATTGTACGTGTTAAATACTCGCCGCGATTTGTTTTTAATACGAAATGGTCGTCTTTTTTCTCATAAGACTCAACCGCTTCTTCTAAGTAAATGTTCGGCTTCGCAAATTTTGCTTGTTCCACTAGGTTGGCAACTAAGTCTTTCGCTAAAATCTTTGGAAAGCCTCCTACATCATAAATATATTTATCTGGATACAATTCAATTAATTGGCCGCCAAGCTGTGGCAAGCTATCAATTAAATTGACACTCATTTCTCGCATTCCTGCATAAAATGTCGCGAACAGTCCTGTTGGACCAGCCCCGATAATCGTGACGTCTACAATTTCCTTACTCATCCTATCTACACTCCTATGTTTATGATCATTGAGAAACATTCTTAACACTTCCATTATGAAGCATTTTTAGTCATTTCGCACTTTATTTGTTTTGAATGTAATGCTCATATAACGCCTTTAACTCATCTTCATCCAGCTCATATTCTAAAATAGCGCCATCTGCTGTTTCGTAAATAAAATGAGCTAAAATCGTTTGCTCTTCTACATGAACGAGTAAACGAACACCGATTCCATCAGCGCGATATAACTCATCTTCCTCATCTTCGAAACGCACGACGAAATGCACTTCATCTCGTGCTCCTAATAAAATCCCTGTCGGATCTTCAATGCGCTCAATTTCTTTTAATTGGATTTCCACAATCGTTCCTCCTCATTCATTCTCCATTCTTCATTGTACACGATTTTTAGCATGACGTCGTTTCATTTTTAGCAATTCATTGAAGATGATTGGCACGATACTCAGTCCGAAAACAGTCGACCATTCGATGAGCGTTAAGGCATGCAGATGGAACACCGCAGCGAGCGGTCCAACTGTTACGAGCAACACTTGCAACGCAATTCCGAATCCGAAGGCATATAATAAATAGCGATTGCTCCATAGTTGTTTTGAAAAGATCGTATCCGTCATGGAACGAACGTTAAACGCATGGAATAGTTGCGCGAAGCTCAATGTTAAAAAGGCCATCGTTTGTGCGACCATTAATCCGTGTGCTGATAGTTGTTGGCCGTGCAGCCACTCTCCGTCGACATAATAAGCACCGAGTATAAATGCCAATAATGTTAATCCTCCGATCAACAAACCATTCCAAATCAAATGATGAAGCGACCCATGCAAAATATGTTCTTCTGTACGACGTGGTTTTTGCTCCATGACGTGGCGGTTATCATTGTCTACGCCGAGAGCGAGAGCAGGAAATGTATCCGTCACGAGATTTACCCATAAAATATGCACGGGACGTAGTAAAGTTGGCCAACCGAGTAAAATTCCGAAAAAGAGTGCGATAATTTCACCTAAATTACAGGAAAGTAAAAAGAGCACCGTTTTTTTAATGTTATTAAAAATAGTACGGCCTTCTTTTACCGCTTGAACAATTGATGAAAAATTGTCATCCGTCAACACGATATCTGATGCACCTTTCGCAACATCGGTCCCTGTAATGCCCATCGCGACACCAACATCTGCTGCTTTTAAACTCGGTGCGTCGTTCACACCATCACCTGTCATCGATACGACGAGGTCGTGCGCTTGCAACGCTTGGACAATTTTCACTTTATGGGTCGGGGATACTCGCGCAAATATACGCACGTGGCGAACTTGCTTCGCAAATGTATCGGCGTCGGTTTCATCAATTTTTTGACCTGTCCACACTTCTTCCATTGAGTCGACTAAACCGAGCTGGCGTCCAATAGCAAAAGCAGTATGTGGATCATCTCCCGTGATCATCACTGTTTGAATACCTGCTCGTTTCGTTTCTTCTAGAGCAGCTTTTACTTCTTCACGTGGAGGATCCATCATCGCGGCAAAACCGACAAAGATGAGCTCATCTTCTTTGTACAAATCTCCTTCTCGTTTCATCGCTGCACCTAACACTCGTAAAGCATCACTCGCCATTTCATTCGCCTGACTTTGAATGTATTCCCTTTTTTCAGACGTTAAAGAAATGACTTGTCCTTCTTCTAAGACGAACGAGCATTTCGCTAATACACGATCTAACGCACCTTTCGTGTAAGCGATGGAGCGACCATGTTTCTCGTGAATCGTCGTCATCATTTTACGTGTAGAATCAAATGGAATTTCATCAATTAATGGATAACGATTGTACAAACTTGCATCATACTTATACGCATAAGTGACGAGTCCTACTTCTGTCGGTTCGCCTATCCATTCGCCTTCAGAGCGTTCGACGTGATGGCAATGCCCATACACTTCCGCTAAAGCATCAAATGACGGAGCATGTTCGCTTGGGCTTACAATGTCGCCTCCTGCCATTACACGAAGAACGGTCATTTTATTTTGTGTTAATGTCCCTGTCTTATCCGAACAGATGATATCGACGCTCCCGAGCGCTTCTACCGCTGGCAGCTTGCGGATGATGACATGCTGCTTCACCATTTTTCGCATCCCTAAAGCGAGCACGATTGTCACGACGGCTGGTAGACCTTCTGGAATCGCAGCGACTGCTAAACTAATCGCGAGCATAAACATCTCACGCACGTCTCGCCCTTGAAGAAAACCGATAGAAAAAATAACAACGCTAATGACAACCGTCGCTACACCGAGATATTTTCCTAACGTATTTAAACTTTTTTGCAACGGTGTGAAATCATCAGCCGTTTCATTTAATATGGAAGCGATCTTTCCAATTTCTGTTTCCATACCTGTTGCTTTTACAATTCCTACTGCCGTTCCGTTCGTTACAACAGTCGACATTGCGGCAAGTTGACCTACATCTTTTAGCTGTGGAACAGATTCCCCCGTAAGTGTTGATTCATCAATCATCAAATCTCTCGCCTGAATGATTTCTAAATCAGCTGGTACGAGACGACCTGCTTCTAACAAAACAACATCTCCTACGACAATCGTCGTCGCTTCCACTTCTTGTACAACACCATTTCGACGAACATACGCTTTCGGTACGGTCATATTTTTCAAAGCAGCTAATGCATCGTCCGCTTTATATTCTTGTACTAAACTGATCGTAACGTTTAAAACGATGACGATGACAATAATAATCGCATCTGTCGTTTCTCCAATGAGATACGATACAGTAGCCCCGATTAATAAAATAACCATTAATACATCCAACAATTGCGCTACTATTTTTTTAAATAAAGAATCTTTTTTAGCTTCGACTAATTTATTTTCTCCATGACGTGCTAACCTTCGTAACGCTTCTTCTTTTGTCAGTCCTCGATTATCTATTGTGCTCACTCCTTTTATTCCATATCGATATTTATTATTTTGTTATGTAAAAAAGTGAAACATCTCTAAATGAAATGTTTCACTTAACATTATTTAATTCATTTCGAGCACAACTTTTCCGAATTGCTCGCTCTGCTCCAGTCGTTCCATCGCAGATGCTGCTTCTGCTAACGGATAAGCTCGGTCGATCACAGGTTTTAATTTATGTTGCGCCATTAAACTTAAAAATTGTCGCAATTCTTCTCGGCAAGCCATCGTCGACCCGATGATGCGTTGTTGATTGTAGAAAAATGTACGAAGATCTAATTCTACGGTGTCTTCTGTCGTCGCACCGAAAACGACGAGACGTCCTCCTCGTTGTAACACTTCAAGTGAGCGATTGAACGTCGCACGCCCTACACTATCGATGACGAGCGTAATCGTTTCATCTTGTAATGTTGCCACCCAATCTTCGTTCGTCTGTAATACGAGGTCTGCCCCTAACTCTTGAAGTTGTTTACGTTTCTTTTCATCTCGTGACGATGTGATGACACGCGCACCGAGCGCTTTTGCGATTTGAATTATATACGTCGCAACTCCGCTACTTCCTCCAGGAATAAAAACGGTATCTTCTTTCGTCACTTCTCCTTTCGTGACGAGCGCTCGATATCCCGTCATTCCCGCAAGCGCGAGGGATGCATTTTCTTCCCACGTTAAATGAGCTAATGTCGGTTCAATTTGTTCTGCAGAAATAATGATTTGTTCCGCAAATGTACCGTGATCTGGCATTCCTAAAATATCATAATCTTCCGGTGCTACTTCACTTTGTGTGTACCAACGAAGTGACGGATTAATGAGCACTTCATCGCCCACTTTCCAATTCGTCACGTTCGCTCCAACTTCTTCGATGACTCCCGCTCCATCTGAACCTAAGACGAGTGGTGTTTGTTCCCCTTGGCGACGATTTTTTATATATAAATCACGGCGATTTAATGAAGCGGCGCGTAAACTTACTCGCACTTCATCGTCCCCACATCGCGCAACCGGTATTTCTTTCAATACGTATTGATCCCCTTCATGTACATAAGCTTGCATATTGCATTCCTCCTTTCTCTTATCATACAGAATATTTCGTTTATTTGTAACTAAAAACAGACTACTTGCTTAGCGCGAGTAGTCTGTCTCTTTATTTCACATAAGAATATTTAATTTTTGCGAGCTCATATAACTCGTGAACGTCTTTTTTCGGTAATTGAAGGACGAGTTTCATTAACTCGAATTCCATTAATTTACGCCCTTTCGTACCGCGGTAGACATCTTTATTTTCATTAAAGTGAGCAATTTGTTCAGCATATTCAAATGGTAAAGATGAAGCCCCATCGTTCATCATTTCACGCATCTGTTCGAAACGGACTAACATGCGAAATTCATCACTCGATTCTTCTCGCCTCTCTTCTTTTCCGATAATTAATTCATCCGTTGAAACGTTAAAACGATCAGAGATTTTAGCAATCCACGCAGCGCTCGGCGCATTTTTCCCTTGTTCCCAGTCTTTAATTCGACTCGCAGAAGTTCCGATTGCTTCTCCAAAGGCAGACATCGATAAATTGCGTTGTTCTCGTAACGCATTTAGCCGTTTTCCGAATTCTTCACGACTCCATTCTTGCATCTAAAAAGCCTCCTCTTTAATAGCCTCGCTTTTGACGTTCATAATTTTCTTCATTTTTCGCAATATATGCTTCGATGATTGAATCGTTCGAAAATTTCAAATGGAAAGCGAGTGCATCATACCATTGCCAAATAGTTTGATAATTTTCTTTTGTAGGATTGTTTAAAAATGTTACAATCGCTTCATAAGCTTTAATAAATACTTCCGTCAAATTCTTCTCTTTCATTGTATCATCACTTTGAGGCCATGTCTTAACATTTGCAAAGCCACGCTCGATTCCTAATGATAAAATAAAATGAATCGAATCGACGTATTCCTCTAAAATTACATTTCGTTCTGACGGACCTTTCGTACTCCAAAATTTAAAACAACGTGTTTCATTTGCAAGCTCCCCCAATTCAACGAGTAACGCTAAACCTTTTTCTCGAAAAACATCTGTTTGTTCGTTACGATTTTCTTGAATATAGGCATCTAACTCTTTTTGCATTTGAAATAATTTTGTCAGTTCCATTTTACATCATTCCTCCTTGAAAAAGTATGACACTCCATACAATCACATGTATGAGCGTCATGAGCGGCGCACCGTACATGAAAGAGAAGCGTGTCGTTTTATGACGATAGCGGCGAGCTCCATAAGCGATACCAAATCCTCCGCCTAATAAACCGATCGTTAAAAGACGCTTTTCCGATACACGATATTGCCCTAAAATCGCTCGTCTTTTATCGACACGCATTGCAATCGTTCCTATAATCGTGAGTAATATATAATAGATTATCCAAATAATCATCTGTTCCTCCACACAAAAAAACTGCCATTATATAAGTATAATGACAGTTCTCATCAATTATTTTGCGATTGCTTTTTTCGCTGTGTCAGCAAGTTGCGCGAATGCTTGTGCATCGTTTACTGCTAAGTCAGCAAGCATTTTGCGGTTAACTTCAACACCCGCTACTTTTAAACCGTGCATTAAGCTTGAGTATGAAATATCGTTCATACGTGCTGCCGCATTAATACGTGTAATCCATAATTTACGGAAGTTACGTTTTTTCTGACGGCGGTCACGGTAAGCATAGTTGAATGAACGCATGACCTGTTCATTGGCAGTGCGGTATAATGTATGTTTTGAACCGTAGTATCCTTTTGCTAATTTTAAAACTCGGTTTCGACGTTGACGTGAAACTGTTCCAGCTTTTACGCGTGGCATAATAATGACCTCCTACTATTTCCTATAAAGTGTTTGTAAATGTTTGATGCGAACGATGATTACATGTAAGTGATCATTTCGCGAATGCGTTTGTAGTCACCAGAAGAAACGAGTGACGCCTTACGTAAGTGGCGTTTTTGTTTCGTTGATTTGTTAGCGAATAAGTGACTTGTGTATGCGCGGCCACGTTTTACTTTTCCTGAAGCTGTCTTCTTGAAGCGTTTCGCTGATCCGCGGTGTGTTTTCATTTTAGGCATGGTGATTCCTCCTACTAAAATTTCTTTTGTTTCTTATTTCTTTTCGTTGACTGGGCCAAGCATGAGGAACATGCTGCGACCTTCCATCTTAGGTTTCACTTCTACTGTCGAGATATCTTTACATTCCTCAGCGAAGCGCTCAAGCACTTCTTGACCGAGTTCTTTATGCGTAATAGCACGACCACGGAATCGAATTGAAGCTTTCACTTTGTCGCCAGCTTCTAAAAACTTACGTCCGTTGCGAAGTTTCGTCTGGAAATCGTGTTCGTCAATTGACGGGCTGAGGCGTACCTCTTTCACGTTAATGACTTTTTGATTTCGACGTAATTCTCGTTCTTTCTTTTGTTGTTCGAACTTGAACTTTCCATAGTCCATGACACGAGCTACTGGGGGTTTCGCTTGAGGAGCGACGAGAACGAGATCTAAGTTTGCATTTGCTGCAATGTCGAGTGCTTCGTTTTTCGATTTAATCCCGAGCTGTTCCCCGTTGTGATCGATTAAACGAACTTCTCTTGCGCGAATGCCTTCATTGACATACATGTCTTTGCTAATCGTAATCCACCTCCGAATATTGTCTCGCGAATACATGGTTTGGGTCGTTAAAGAAAATAAAAAAAGTAGACAAACTTTATTTGTCTACCCGCGTATATGCATGCATAGTGAACTATGCGAACATTTATGTGTCAAACCAGCCGACAGAATATACGTCAGACAGGTGAGAAGCGGGTAGCTCCTACTTGTACCACAAACTGTATTCAGTTAATTTCTTAACCTTTATAACTATACCACCGTTCCTTCATACTGTCAAACATTATTTAAAAAATGCTTCCACTCTTTCGAAATGGAAGCATTCTTTCTATTATTTATCTAATTCTAAGTCGTGACGCTCTGATGCGTGCATCACTTCACGAATGATATTTGCGACGAATTGAGAAACAGACATCGTTTCTGATTGTTTCTCTCCGTATTTACGTACGTTGACGTCACCTGTTTGCATTTCACGATCTCCGAGAACGAGTGTGTACGGAATTTTTTGCACTTGCGCTTCACGGATTTTGTATCCCATTTTTTCTTCGCGATCATCAATTTCAACACGGATACCGCGTTTCACGAGTTCATCGCGAACGAATTCCGCATATTTGTAGTGAACATCGTTTGAAACTGGGATGATTTCAACTTGCACTGGAGCGAGCCACGTTGGGAATGCTCCTTTATATTCTTCAATTAAATAAGCGACGAAACGTTCCATCGTTGAAACGACACCGCGGTGAATGACGACTGGACGGTGTTGTTTTCCGTCTTCTCCGACATATGTTAAATCGAAACGCTCTGGTTGTAAAAAGTCGAGTTGCACAGTTGAAAGTGTTTCTTCCATGCCGATTGCTGTACGTACTTGTACGTCTAATTTCGGACCGTAAAATGCAGCTTCTCCTTCTGCTTCTACATAATCGAGTTCTAATTCATCCATCGCTTCTTTCAATAATTTTTGTGCGCGTTCCCACATCGCATCGTCATCGAAATATTTTTCTGTATCTTCTGGATCACGATATGATAAGCGGAATGAATAGTCTGTAATGTTGAAGTCTTCGTATACCGCTAAAATTAATTCTACAACACGTTTAAACTCTGCTTTAATTTGGTCTGGACGAACGAAAATGTGCGCGTCATTCAATGTCATCCCACGAACACGCTGTAGTCCTGATAATGCTCCAGACATTTCATAACGGTGCATCGTACCGAGTTCTGCGATACGCACTGGTAAATTACGGTATGAGTGAATGCCATTTTTATAAACCATCATATGGTGTGGACAGTTCATCGGACGAAGAACGAGTGTTTCATTATCCATTTCCATCGGTGGGAACATTCCATCTTGATAATGACCCCAGTGACCTGATGTCTCATATAAATCTTTCGATCCGAGTACTGGTGTATAAACGTGTTGGTAGCCGAGTTTTTCCTCGATATCGACGATGTAACGCTCGATTGTGCGGCGGATTGTCGCACCTTTCGGTAACCATAACGGTAAACCTTGTCCTACTTTTTGCGAGTTCATAAATAAATTGAGTTCACGACCAATTTTACGGTGGTCGCGTTCACGCGCTTCTTCCAACATTTTAAGATGTTTTTTCAATTCATCTTTTTTGAAGAATGCTGTACCGTACACACGTTGTAACATTTTATTGTCTGAATCGCCACGCCAATATGCCCCAGCTAAACTTAACAATTTGAATTCTTTCAATTTACCTGTTGACGGAACGTGAACACCACGACATAGGTCAAAGAAGTCACCTTGCACGTAAACTGTTACCGTTTCATCTTCAGGGATCGCTTCTAACAATTCAATTTTATACGGATCATTAATTTCTTCAAACATTTTACGCGCTTCGTCACGTGTCACTTCATGACGAACGACTTCAATATTTTCTGAAATGATGCGGCGCATTTCTTTCTCAATTTCTGGAAGATCCTCTGCTGTTAATGGTTCTACCGGATCCATGTCATAGTAAAATCCGTTTTCAATAACTGGACCGACACCGAATTTCGTTTCTGGGAATAGACGATGTACCGCATGCGCTAAAAGGTGCGCTGTACTATGGCGTAAAATTTCTAACGCTTCGTCTGAGTTCGGTGTAATAATTTCAATCGTTCCGTCTTCTTCAATTGGACGTGTGAAATCGATTAATTCACCATTTAACTTACCTGCTAATGCATTTTTCTTTAATCCTGGGCTAATTGAACCGGCTACGTCTGCTGTCGTCGTACCGCGTTCAAATTCCTTTACTGCTCCATCTGGAAATGTTAATTGAATCATGTTTGCCATTGTTCGCACTCCTACTCATTTTCTATTTTTGAACACAAAAAAACCTCGCCCTATGAAAGGGACGAGGTTGTATTCGTGGTTCCACCCTTCTTCCTTCCTTTTGACAATGCTAAAAAGCACTTCAAAAAGACGAAGCTTGAGACAAATAACGGCTTGTTACCGGCAATCGATTAAACTCGATGCTGCTTAGAGGTGGTCAATGATTTGTTCAATCCGAAGCTCTCACCGAATGCTTCAGTCTCTGAACATTGAGGTCAAATCAAAGGTGTCCTCGTCAATGCATTTATGTTTTGAATGCTCATATTATACAAATATTTTGTTTTTTTGTCAACTTTGATTTCGCATATTTTTTCCCTTTAACTCAATCGGTTCACTCACTTCACGAATTCGTTCCATGATACGTCCTGCTTTCACTTCTTCTTTTTCGCCTCTTTGCGTGTACGTTAAATGATAAGCGAGCTCATTCATATTGAAGTTTGAAGTGAAAAATGTCGGCAGTTGTTCAGACATACGATATTGCAAAATCGTACCGAGTATATCATCTCTCACCCAAGCACTCATCGATTCCGCCCCGATATCATCCAACATTAAAACAGGTGCTTTTTTTACGAAATCGAGCTTCGGTTCCAAAGACTGATTTTGAATCGATTGCTTCATCTCACGGAAAAATTCGGGTAAATAAACGATGACCGTTTGAATGTGACGGTTCGCCAATTCATTTGCTAAAGCGCCGATAATAAAAGATTTCCCGACACCGAATGGTCCGTGAATGTACAGCCCTTTTTTAGGTAGCTTTCCTGTCTTGTCGTATTCATTTAAAAATTGTTTCGCACGTTGTACGACGAATACACGACTGTCGTCGAAAAACATATCGATATGAGACAGTTGTGCTTTCAATACATCTTTCGGCATATACATGCTCGAAATCATCCGCTCCAATTCACGCTCTTGTTCATTTTTAATGCGTGATGGACATTTTGAATATTTCAATTCAACAGCGCCATTTTTCAATGTGAGTTCTGGCTGTAGTCCCGCAACGACATTAATGCACCCTTCGAGTGATGGGCAACGATCACATTGGTGTGACGCTTGTGTAAATTCGTAAAGCTTCGCGATATTGCGATCGACGACGGGATCTTCTATCGTCAACTGATGCTCTTGTAAAAATTGAATAATTTTCTCATCATGCTTAATTTCTTCTTTTAATTCATTCATTTGTGCACGCAAACGTGGTGAGCGTGCTAAAACATCTTGTAAACTACGATTGATCGGTTCCATCGTCGTCACCTTCTTTCTGTGGAATGCCGAGCTCTTCAATGAGTGCTTGACGAAGTCGCTCTACTTCTTCTGATGTTTCCTCTTGTTCCTCTTCTTGTTCTTTTCCAAACCATTCCGGCACAGGTTCTTCACGCGTTGTGCGTTTCATATACGCATTTTGACGTTCCGGTTTGCGTTCTTTATCTTCTTTATATTTTTGATATTTTGTATGTTCTAATTTCGATATCGCAATTGCTTCTTCGGCTGTTTGAATGCCTTTTATCGCCCACTGTTGTGCGATTGTCTCCGTTAAACTTGCTGTAATCTTTCCATTGTAGTTTAAATAAATGTAATGAAGAAGTACATTAATTACTGGAGTCGGCATGCTATGTTCGTTCATTAACCGTTCAATCAAC
>JASLHQ010000067.1 GCA_030152265.1 Savagea sp. | reverse complement strand
GCTTGTTGGCTGCTTGAGCCCGTCGCGAGCTCCTCTCCTTCTTGCACTTGTTCTGCGGACGCATCGGACTCACCTTCTCGAATATGATCGATCGTCGCTTCTGGAGAGCCTGCTGTCGCTTCATCAGAAAGACTGCGCCCTTTTGCACCGTGTTCTAATTCGTACTGGAGATGCAAGCCACTTTCGTCTTCTGATTCTCGATGCCACGTGCGGTACACTTCTTCAATCGTCTCTTTTTCGCCTTCTTGTCCGAGCTCACTTTCCTTCATTCCTTCATGGTAATGAAAAGGAGTGAACGCTTCCTCTTTTAAAAATTGTTCAAACGCATAATACGAATAGACGAGGTCTCGTTGTAAGACAGGTTGTAACGCATACATAATGCCGCTCGCTACGTCGATACTGTCTGATGTCGAGCGAAGGCTGTATACCGATTCCATTAAACGTGCGATGCGTTCCATCGGATACTTCGTCGGAAAAGGACTTTGCGCTAACGTCCCTTCCATTCCGTACAATACACATTGATGAAAAATAGCATCCGCTAAACGACCGCGTTCTAAATTGACTGTTAAACGTTTTTTATGATGTTCAATCATCGTATCTCGACGAATTTGAAATTTTTTCCGTGTTCCTTTGCGTTCTCGTTCAATTCGTTCCATGAAACGGAGTTCTTCCAATAATAAAATGAGTTGCTCGAACAGTTTAGGCGATGTGCCGTCATAATTAGCATTCGCTTCTTGCCATTCTCGCAATCGAAATTCGCGCCAAAATCCGAGCGTCAATAAATAAATATCGGTCAGTCTACCTGCCCGAATGACTTCAGGGTCGCGGTGACGCCAAAAGACAGACATTGCGATTTTTTTCTCTGCAATTTGAATTTCCATCAATTGACGCTCCGTCACATCGACATCTGCCCCGCTCAATGCTTTCGCTAAATAATCGTAAGACAATAATTCGTTCGCATCGACGAGTTCATCATTAAATTGAATAAATCGGCGCATCGTTACACCCACATTTCGATCAATTGTAAAACGAGATCACGTTCTAACGGATCTTCTATTTTTTCGACGATCGCATATTGGAGCGCACGTTCAATCGGCATATGAGCAGACAGTTGTAAAGCATCAAGCACACTTCGAATCGATGCGATTTCTTCTGCGAGTAAGCCTTCCTTCACTTGCTTTTGAAGCTCTGTCGCGATGTTGTACATCATGTCGAGTCGCTCATCTTCTAGATCGACGCTCTCTGCCAACAACTGACGTAATGCATCGCCCGTTAAATAATCGATGCGTGCGGCGACGAAACGGTTTTTTAACGCTTCATTCATCGGCGTCGTTCCGACATATCCTTCGTTAATCGCAGCGAGCACTTTAAAATCAGGATGCGCTTCAATCACTTCTCCTGTAAATGGATTCGTCAATGTACGACGATAGTCGAGAACACTATGCAAAATAGGCAATGTCTCCGGCTTTGCCATATTAATTTCATCAATGTATAAAATGTGCCCGTGCTTCATCGCATCGACAACAGGTCCATCGACAAATTCAATGACACTCACGCCGTCTTGTTGCACAATCGTTTTAAAGCCGAGCAATGCTTCTGCATCTAAGTCGACCGAACAGTTAATGCTATTCATCGGCAGTTCGAAAGACTGCGCTAGTGCTTCTGCTAGTTTTGTCTTCCCTGACCCTGTTGGCCCGATGAGAAGGAGCGGTTTTTTCAAATATAAAACGGCGCGCAAATCCTCCCATAAACTCGCTTCTTGTACGCGATATCCAAATTTCATTTCCATACGTCTTCATCCTAACTATTCATTTTAAGGTTTCCATAAATGTGTATTGTATAAGGCGCAAATGGCTTCACGTCTTTTGTTATCCGTGCGGTACATGTTCCAAATCTCTCGGTCGAGTTCAGGCACCCCTGTCTCTTCCCCTTCTTCTAAACGGCGGAAGTGTCGGAGTCTGGCCCGAATGCTCGGTGTACTGCGCGTAACGGGTGCCCCGTCATGTAAACGGAAGTGTGCAAGCATACGTTGTAAAAAGTGAACATCTTCCGCGTCCCATTGACCTTTCGTTTCACAATGTGTCTCGAAAACGAAAAGCACCTCTTCTTCCGTCCAACGTCTGTTTTTTCGTGTTGTCATCGTCGTTCATCCTTCCTTCATTCATTATAATATAACGCAAGAAGAAACGACATGTAAACGAGTTTTGGCGGACAAAAAAACTTGCGCTCCTAAGAGACACAAGTTTTGTCGTTTATTCGAAGTATGTTTTATAGTAGCCGCCAACTTTACCGCTATTGTCGATGACAAAAATAAATTCTTCTGTTTCGTTTTTCACTTCGTACTGTTTGCCGACTGTTAATTTGTCCGCTACGGTAAATTTTGCAGCATCCGTATGCGTGCACGTTACCGTTTTAATCGTTGGGTTCGTTTCCCACGTTTTAAATACTTCCATTGTCGTTCCTCCTTATACAAAAAATCGACCCGAAACTTCGGGTCGATCCGGTTGAGTAATCTTATGAACCTAAAAGTAAATCTTCTGGGTTTTCGATTAATTCTTTCACCATTTTCAAGAATCCGACAGAATCTTTTCCGTCGATGACGCGGTGGTCATATGAAAGTGCCACGTACATCATTGGACGTAATTCGATTTTGTCACCTACAGCGATTGGGCGCATTTTAATTGTATGCATACCGAGGATCGCTACTTGTGTACCGTTAATGATTGGTGTAGAGAAGAGTGAACCGAATACTCCACCGTTTGTAATTGTGAATGATCCACCTGTCATATCTGCAAGTGTTAATTTATTGTCGCGTGCTTTCGCTGCGAGTTCTGCAATTGTACCTTCGATTTCAGCAAAGTTTTTGCGGTCTGCGTCTTTCACGTTCGGTACAACGAGTCCACCTTCAGTTGAAACTGCAATTCCGATGTCATAGAAGTTTTTGAGTAAAATTTCGTCGCCATCGATTTCTGAGTTCACGTATGGGTATTTTTTAAGTGCTGCTACGACTGCTTTCGTGAAGAATGACATGAAGCCTAAACGCACGCCGTATTTTTGTTCGAATTCGTCTTTTTTACGTTTACGAAGATCCATCATCGCTGACATATCGATTTCGTTGAACGTTGTAAGCATTGCTGTTGATTGGCTTACTTCGAGTAAACGTTTTGCGATTGTTTGACGGCGACGTGTCATGCGCTCACGTGTGATGCGTCCGTCGTCTGCTTGTGTTGCTGGCGCTGCCGCCGCTGGAGCTGGTGCTGCTTTCGGTGCTTGCGCATGTGCTGCAACATCTTGTGCACGAACGCGACCCATTGGATCTACTGGTGATACTTCTGCAAGGTCGATGCCTTTTTCACGTGCTAATTTACGTGCTGCTGGGCTAGCAATTGTACGGTCTGTTGTTGAAGTTGTTTCTTCAGCTTGTGCTGCTGGTGCAGGTGCTGCCGCTTCTTCTTTCGCTGGTGCTGCTTCAGCTTTCGGTGCTGGCGCTGCGCCACCTTCTCCAACGATTGCGATTACCGCTCCGATTTCAACTGTGTCGCCTTCTTCGAAAAGAAGTTCTTGAACGATTCCAGCTTCTTCAGAAGGGATTTCAACGTTTACTTTATCCGTTTCAATCTCAACGATGTTTTCACCTTTTTCAACGTGGTCACCTGGTTGTTTTAACCAAGATGCGATCGTTCCTTCCGTAATCGATTCCGCTAATTCAGGTACAATAATTTCTGCCACAATAAATTCCTCCTCAAGTAAGTTGTGCCTTCAGGCAATAGTACTGCTTCTATTTGGAATAGTCCCCATCTCAATGTAAAACATTAAGATGGGATTGTCTATATGCTACAAAAGTTTATTCGTCTTTTTTCAATGCGTCTGCTACGATGCGTTTTTGCTCTTTCGTATGGCTCGCACCGTCACCTTCGGATGGGCTAGCACGGTGAATACGTCCAACATATTCAATCGTACGTCCTTCTGCAATGTCGAGTAAGTAAGGCAATGCATATGAGTATGATCCCATATTGCGTGGCTCTTCTTGAACCCAGACGAGTTTTTTCGCGTTCGGGAAGCGTGCGATAATTTCTTGAATGCGCGCTTCTGGGAATGGATACAATTGCTCTACGCGAACGATGTGTAAGTGGTCGAATCCTTCGCCATCTTTCACTTGTTCTGCTAAGTCAATTGCCATTTTACCGCTTGCGAATAAGATTTTTTCGACTTTCTCAGGGTTCTGTCCTGTACCTTGTTGCTCAAGCACTGTCTGGAATGAACCTTGTGTTAAATCTTCTACATCCGCTCCAACGAGTGGGTGACGAAGTAATGATTTCGGGCTCATGATGACGAGTGGACGTTCTTGCTCTGTTCCAACGATCGCTGCTTGACGGCGCAACACGTGGAAGTAGTTTGCCGCACTTGAAATGTTTGCGACTGTCCAGTTGTTCTCAGCGCTTAACTGTAAGAAACGCTCGAGACGGGCACTTGAGTGCTCTGGTCCTTGTCCTTCATACGCATGTGGTAAAAGAAGAACGAGTCCTGACTGTTGTCCCCATTTTGAAAGGCTTGATGATACGAATTGGTCAAACATCGGTTGAGCCATGTTTGCGAAGTCACCGTATTGCGCTTCCCAAATCGTTAAACCTTTTTTATTTTCTAACGTATAACCCCATTCAAATCCAACAAGTGCGAATTCTGTAAGCGGTGAGTTATATGCAACGATTGATGCTTTTGAACCTGAAATGTGCTGAAGTGGTGTGTATTGCTTACCTGTTTTCTCGTCATTTAATACGAGGTGGCGGTGAGCGAATGTACCACGTTGCACGTCTTCACCTGATAAGCGGACAGGTTTTCCTTCTTGTAACATTGAACCGAACGCTAACTGCTCTGCATGTGCCCAGTCAATTTTACCTTTTTCAGGATTTGTGAATGGTAACTCACGACGTTGTAAAATACGTCCTAATTTGCTGAACACTGTGAAGTCTTCAGGGTATGTGAGCAACTCTTCATTCATCTTCTCAAGACGCTCGCGCTCGACACCTGTTTCGATGTTCGGCTCGATGCCTTCTAAAACGTAAGCAGGTGTGTCGTTCACATGTGGTTCCGCATCTTTCGATTCTTCTTTCACACGGTCGTTCGCTGCTTGCATCATTTTGAAGATTTTTTCGTCGAGTTCTTCGACTTGTTCTGCTGTCATAACGCCTTCTTCCACTAAGCGCTGACCGTATAATTCACGCACAGTTGGATGCTTGTGAACTAAATGGTACATCATCGGGTTCGTCACGAGTGGCTCATCCATCTCGTTATGACCGTAACGGCGGTAACCGATTAAGTCTACGATGATGTCTTTACCGAATTTTTGACGGTATTCGAATGCGAGTGCCGCTGATTCGATGACCGCTTCTGGATCGTCTGCGTTAACGTGCATAACAGGCACTTCAAATCCTTTTGCAGGGTCTGATGAGTACATCGTCGAACGTGAATCCCAGAATTCAGTCGTAAATCCGATCATGTTGTTTGCGATCACGTGGATTGAACCGCCTGTACGGTATCCTTCGATACGGCTGAAGTTGAATGTTTCCGGAACAACTCCTTGTCCTGGGAACGCCGCATCACCGTGAATCATAACTGCGTATGCGTCTTTTTCATTGCGAGTCGGTGCGCCTGGTTGTGATGTATCTTCTTGAGCTGCACGCGTTTGACCCGCGATAACTGGGTTTGCTACTTCTAAGTGCGATGGGTTGTACGCTAAGAAACGGTCCATCGTTTCACCTTTGTAAAGAGCTCCCATATGGTATTTAACGTCGCCGTACCATCCGCTCGTCACTTCGAGTGAACCGTCTTCTGGTAAAAATGGCTCTGGTGGAACGCCTGCGAATTCAGCGAACATCATTTCGTAAGGCTTGTTTAAAATATGTGTTAAGACGTTCAAACGACCGCGGTGCGCCATTGCGATAAGCATTTTCTTCACTGCGTCTGATTCTGAACGACGAACGAGTTCTTCGAGGAATGTTACAAGTGTATCTAATCCTTCGATTGAGAAACGTTTCGCACCGATAAATGTACGGTGGATAAATTTCTCAAACCCTTCTACCTTAGTTAAACGCTCGAGTAATTCTTTCTTCTCTTCAGCGTTAAACGTCGGTTTGTATGCTTTTGTCTCTACTTGAGAAAGCAACCATTTACGTTCTTCTTCATCAATCACATGACCGAATTCGTAAGCAATTTTACCCGTATAAAGCGATTTTAAATAGTTTACTGCGTCTAAGCCGTTTTCGACTGTTGCTGGCACTTCTTGTAAAAAGAGTGCTGCCGGCATCTTTTCTAAATCAGCTTCAGTTAAACCGTAATAAGATAACTCAATACGTGTCGTATCTTGCGGGCGATCTTTCAGTGGATAAATGTCCGCTGCTAAGTGTCCGTAATTGCGAATCGCATCGATAAGCGTATACGCCGCTAATACTTTTCCAAAATCTCCTTCTGGAACTTCAGCTGCTGCTTGCGCATGTGCACCTGTAGTACCCGTCATAACCGGTGCTCCGTAATAGCGGAAAAATTCTGCCATGTCCGGGCTCACTGACTCTGGATCTTCTTTAAAATTCTCATACATTTCCATTACATACCCTAGGTTCGGTCCCGAAAATACATCGTAAGGGGAACGATGGGCATTAACGTTGTTCGACATTGTAATATGACCTCCACATTTGCTTTTTCAGCATGTTGTCTATATTAATTTCTGCATAACTATAATAACATTTAACAGGCGGGACGGAAAGTGTTTCGCACTAAGTTCTTTCCTCACAATTGAAGTTGTTCAAACGCTCCCGGACTTCACTTTTCCTTCAAACAATACATGAAACAGTTATTTTGCGTTAGAAAGTATTAAATCAACGACTTGAGTGGCTGTTTTTACGCTCGACATCGTCTCCATCTTCTCTTTCATCGCTGGTGCTTCCGCTACAAAAAGCCCTATCTCACGCACGACGTCGCACTGTTCAAACTGTTCTTCTTGTATCACTTTTGCGATTTCAAGCTGTTTAAATAAATTCGCATTGAGCAATTGATCGCCGCGACTTTGCTCCGCTGATAGTGGCACGAGTAACATCGGAATCGATAAAGCGAGAAGTTCGAATATCGCATTGGAACCTGCTCGGCTGATTGCGTAATCGGAAGCGGCGAGTAAATCAGGTAGTTCCTGCATGACATATTCGTATTGACGATACCCTTTTTGCTCATCTAATGTACGGTCAATATTCCCCTTCCCACAAAGGTGAATGATGTCGTACGTTGGCAAAAGCTCAGGTAAAGCGAGGCGAATTTTTTCATTTAAGACGCGCGCACCTTGACTGCCTCCCATGACGATTAACACCGGTTTGTCTCCCGCAAATTTCGTCAATGCTAATCCGCGTTCACGTTCACCTTCAAATAACTCTTGGCGAATGATCGGACCGATATGCGCTGATTTATTCTCCGGGACGTGTTGCAACGTCTCTTCAAACACGGTGAAAATCTTTTTCGCAAACGGCAGCGCAATTTTATTCGCAAGGCCAGGCGTGACGTCTGATTCATGCGCGACGACCGGGATGTTGCGACGTTTCGCAGCGAGCGCGACAGGCACACTGACGAATCCACCTTTTGAAAAGATGACGCTCGGCTTGATCTTTTTCAGCAGACGAGATGCTTGACGTACACCATTTAATACGCGGAACGGGTCGGTGAAATTTTTCGCTGACATGTAGCGACGCAATTTTCCACTTGAAATCGCATGATAAGTGACAAATTCATATTGGCTCATAATATCTTTTTCAATGCCTTCATACGAGCCGATATAATGAATGTCGTATCCACGGCGGCGCAGTTCTGGCAGGAGCGCTTCGTTCACGGAAACGTGCCCCGCTGTGCCACCACCTGTTAAAACGATTGTCGGACGACTCATCGTACATTCCTCTTTTCTTTCTTTCTTTTCTACCATCTGCCATTATAACAGAAGTTTCGTGCTACAATGGAAGTAATTTTTGGGTGAAGGAGTTTTTTAAAATGAATACAACGATTCCGATTCGTGAAAAATCGAATCGCCTCATGCGCATAATTGGGCCGATTTTAATGACTCAAATTGCGCTTTATTTAATGACTTTTTTCGATATCGTTATGACTGGACGATACGATACCGCCCATTTAGGCGGCGTGTCGGTCGGTTCTTCATTATGGATGCCGATCTATACAGGGCTCGCGGGTATTTTGTCTGGACTGACACCGTTGATTGCCCATGAGTACGGAGCGCGCAAAAAACAAAACATTCGACCGCTCGTGCAACAAGGACTATACATTTCCATTGCGCTCGCACTGTTCATTTTCGGACTCATTTTTTTACTGTTGCCGAGCGTC
>JASLHQ010000161.1 GCA_030152265.1 Savagea sp. | reverse complement strand
AATATCGCGCACGACTCGGCATTGGTATCGACGGTACGGTGACGAGCCCTGCAGCCCTTCTTCCACATTTAAATGAAGGATTCGGCTTAAATTTAACACTTGCGGATATTCGCGAATACGACTTAACGAAAGCGGTTAAGGTCGATCACGAAACATTTGCGAAATGGTGGAATACGGTGGAGAATCATGTGTATGCGACTTCACCTGTCCATTCCAATGCCCAACAAATTTTAAAACAGTGGCAAAATCAATTCGAACTGCTCTACGTCTCTGCTCGTGGAACAGACTCCTATGACACGACGAAACAATGGTTTGAACAACATTTCATTCCATACGACGACATCCATTTAATCGGCAGCCACTATAAAATCGAAAAAGCGAAAAATTTAAAAGTCGATGCATTTTTTGAAGATAAACACGATAATGCAGTAGACATTCATGAAGCTTTAGACATTCCTGTTTTACTGTTCGATTCACCTTGGAATCAAGAACCGATTCCAAACGGCGTCATCCGTGTCCATAATTGGACGGAAGCGAATGATTGGATTCAACGAAACTTTTAATAAAAAGCCATTTCTACATGAAAAATCATAAGTAGAAATGGCTTTTTTATACTTTCTATTAAACTAGTACTTAATTCTCAATATTAAACACTTGAATGTTATCTTTTTTTACCATAAAATAAAAAGTGAATATAGAAAATTAGTCTTTAGTGACTATCCATATTTTAGAAATTCAATAGAAAGGAGTCTTTTTTATGGATACAATTAATCTTGCATCTGTAAAGCATTTAAAAGAGCAGTTGGACGATTTATTAAATGCCGCGACTGAAGCTATCTTCTTTTATGACCATCATTATTATCGTATTCATTCTATTCAGACTGATGTTATTTATTTAAAAGAGACGAACTGTTCAGGTATCTCCCTTGATATGGAAGATTTATATCCAGTTGAAATTGAAACATTTAAAAAAGATGCACAACTCGTCTCACTTATGAATATTGACGAATGACTATAAAAAAATCACAAGAGAACTATTCTCTCGTGATTTTTTATAAGCAGTTTGGGCACATTCCATAAATTTCAAACTTATGATCAACAATTTGATGATTCGGTAATGTCACCTCCATCATCTCCATCGGACAAAATGGTATATGCTCTGTCTTGCCACAATTTGTACAAATAAAATGATGATGATGACTTTCGACATCACATTGCATTCTAAAATGTCGTTCCCCGTTTAATTCCGTCTCTTCTAAAATAGAAAGTTCAGCAAATGTAGCGAGATTGCGATAAATCGTATCATAGCTCAATCCAGGATTATCTTTCACTAACTCATTGCGCACTTCCAATGCCGTAATATACCGGTCATGCGCCATAAAATATTCCAAAATTAACTCACGATTTTTCGTTCGTTTAAAAGAATTTTTTTGTAAAATGTCCCAAGCCTCTTCTAAATTCATTTAGTACCCCTCCCGACTTTTCATCATGCCGTTCACTTTTTTCCATAAAAGTACACAAACTAATAAAATAATCGAACAAACGACGATCGTTCCTCCTGGTGCAATATCTAAATAAAATGCAGCAATCAAGCCGACAACGACGGCAATTTCTCCGAACAAAATAGAAAGCCCGAGCGCTCCTTTAAAGCTTTTCGCTAATTGAATAGCCGCAGCGACCGGAATCGTCATTAAAGAGGACACGAGTAAAATTCCGACGATTCGCATTGACGCTCCGATGACGAGTGCGACGATGACCATAAATAATGGTTGTAAGTAACGCCCTCTCACACCCGCAACAAGTGCATACTCGCTGTCAAACGATAAAGTGAATAACTCTTTATAAAATAAACCGATAAATAAAATGACGATGATTGCAATTCCGATAATGACGTATAAATCGACGCGACCTACCGCCGAAACCGACCCGAATAAATAGCCGACAAGATCCGTACTGAAACCTTTCGCAAGCGAAATGAAAATCGCCCCGAATCCAATCCCTGCAGATAAAATGATCGGAATTGCTAATTCTTCAAAGTCTTTATACGTTTTGCGAAGACGTTCAATTAAAAGAGAGCCTCCTACCGCTGTCCCGATTCCTAAAAATATAGGATTGAGCGTTGCGAAAAAAGCGACTTGTTGGCTTAAATATAAGCTCCCTGCAATGCCCGCTAACGCCACGTGGCTTAAAGCGTCCGCAATGAGTGCCAATCTCCTTACAACGATAAAGAGCCCAAGGAGTGGTGCGATGATCCCGATGATGAGACCAGCCCATACCGCATTTTGTAAAAACTGATAGTTGAGTAATGCTTCAATCATTCGGCACCCTCCTTCTGATGAACACGTCGTACAGGATGGCCGTACCATTTTGAATATTGCTCATCATCTAATTGCTCGTATTGCTGTTGGCCACCGTGGAAATGCATCGTCTGATTTAAACAAGCGACATGGCTCGCTAAACTCGTGACGAGATCAATCTCATGGGTGACGAGTAAAATGGCAATGCCTTGTTGTTCATTTAAGCGGTGCAATAACTCATAAAACTTTTTAACATTTTGTTGGTCGATCCCAACGGTTGGCTCATCCATAATTAAAATGCGCGGATTGCTGACGAGCGCACGTGCGATAAAAGCACGTTGTTGTTGACCACCTGATAATTGTCCTATCGAGCGATTCGCAAATTGATCCATTTGTACGAGTTGAAGCGCTTCATGTACTTTCGCTTCATCCGCTTTTGTAAAACGTGAAAATAAACCTTTTTGACTGACGAGACCGCTGCGCACAACTTCAAATACAGTCGCTGGGAAACTCGAGTTAAAGGCGTTTGATTTTTGGGATACGTATCCAATTTGATCGCGGTTTTTCAATTGTTGAATCGGCTCGCCGAACCATTCAATCTCCCCTTTTTGGATGGGGAGCAAGCCGAGTAATAATTTAATGAGCGTTGATTTCCCGGAACCGTTCGGACCGATTAACGCCCAAAATTCTCCTTCTTTTACCGTTAAATCGATATTCGTTAATACATCGACATCATGGTAACGGTATGACACATTGCGTATATTAATTAACGTTCTCGCCATTTCACTGATCCTTTCAAAACGAAATGATTACGATTTATTATATCGCAATGCATGAAAATGTAAAGTGCTTTGCCTACAAAAAAGATGTGACGAGGAAGTCCCTCGCTACATCTTCTATTTAACGTAAAGCGTCGATTCGTGCTGCGTCAAACTCTCGGTTGAGCAACATATCAATTTCAATCGCATACGGCGCTTTTTTATTTTTCTTATCTTCGCCGACATATGGCGTTTCTAAAATTTTCGGAATGTGACGGAATTCTTTCAAATGAATAATTTCCGCTAGCGGGTCAAAGCCGATATGACCGAATCCGATATTTTCATGGCGGTCTTTCCTAGCCCCGCGCTCATTTTTACTATCGTTAATGTGCAATACTTTTAGACGATCGAGTCCGATAATTTTATCAAACTCTGCTAATACGCCGTCTAAGTCGTGAACGATGTCGTATCCTGCATCATGCACGTGACATGTATCGAATGTGATAGAGAGACGTTCATTGTTCGTCACACCATCGATAATGCGCGCAAGTTCTTCGAAAGAGCGGCCGATTTCCGTTCCTTTTCCGGCCATCGTTTCAAGTGCAATTTGCACGTCATGATCATCTTCTAACACTTCATTTAACCCTTCGACAATTCGGGCAATGCCTGTATCAACACCCGCTCCGACGTGCGCTCCTGGGTGAAGGACAATTTGATTCACACCGAGTGCTGCCGTTCGTTCGATTTCGCTTTTTAAAAAGTCAACACCGAGTCGAAACGTTTCAATCTTCGTCGTATTCGCCACGTTAATAATGTACGGAGCATGGACGACTACATGCTGCATGCCGTGCTCTTGCATATGTTGTTGCCCTGCTTCAATATTCAATTCTTCGATCGGTTTACGACGCGTGTTTTGAGGCGCACCTGTATAAATCATAAATGTGTTCGCTCCGTAACTTGCCGCTTCCTCACTCGCTCCGAGTAACATTTTTTTACCGCTCATCGAAACGTGAGAGCCGAGTAAAAGATTATTTTCCATAACGATTTGTTTTCTTCCTTTCTTTACGTTTAAAATCATCCATTTGTTGACGCATTTTTTTCTTGTATCCTGGCTTTACTTTTTTCGGTTTGCGTACGAAAGCGCGCGCTTGTTTGTCGATGTCACGATCTTGACGTTCACGTTTTTTACGCGCATGGCGCTTCGGCAACTCTTTCCATTCTCCACCTTTTAATTCTTCATGAACGAATGGAACACCGAGGTCTTCAATAATATTGACGAGTTCTTCATCTTTCGGTTCATACAATGTGATCGCATGTCCTTCTAAACCAGCACGCGCTGTACGACCGACACGGTGAACGAAAAATTCAGTGTTTTGTGGAATTTCATAGTTGATAACATGGCTGACCCCTGGAATGTCAATTCCGCGAGCCGCTAAGTCTGTTGCGACAATGTATTGGAATTGTAAGTCACGCACTTGCTTCATCATACGTTTACGTTCACGAGGGGATAAGTCACCGTGAATACGTCCTACTTTAATTTGATCGTCTGCTAACTGGTCTGCGAGTTCATCTGCCGCTTCACGTGTATTTGTGAAAATAATCGCTAAATATGGGTTCATCGATTGCATAATATCGAGCAACTTCTTATATTTGTTAGCGCTACGAACAGGCACTAATGAATAATGCATCCCTTCGCGCAATGATTTTTCACGACCGATTTGGACATGTTCTGGTTTTTCCATATATTTCGATAAAAATGGTTTTAACTTTTCAGGAATCGTCGCTGAAAAGACGTACATTTCTAAATTCGCTGGCATACGTTGGGCGAACTGATCAATTTCTTCAATAAAGCCCATATCGAAAGATAAATCTGCTTCGTCAATGACGAGCATCGGTGCTTCGTGTACGAAGAGTGCTTGTTCTAATACGACATCTTTAATACGTCCTGGTGTGCCGACAACGATGTGGGGTTGCACTTTCAACTTGGCGATTTGACGCTGTTTGTCCGTCCCACCAATGAGTGCCATCGAGCGAATGTCCGTCCCTTCTATCAATTGTTCTAACGCGCGGTACAGCTGATCTGCTAATTCACGAGTCGGTGCTACAATGACAGCTTGAACGTGTGATTTTTCTGAATCGATGCGCTCGACGAGAGGAATTAAAAAGCTATGTGATTTCCCCGTCCCTGTATGTGCTTGGCCGATTGCACTCTTGCCTTTTAAAATGAGTGGAATCATCGCTTCCTGAATCGGTGTTGGCTTTTCAAACCCGATTCGTGCAATGGCTTCTTGTAAAAATGGTTGTAATGAAAACTGTTGAAATGTTGTCATCGTCTAGCCTCCTTAATCTTTTCATATTGTAACATCTTTCACTCAAGATGTATGCAAAAAGCTTATAGCATCCGTTCTTTGAATGAAGTGAAGCGTTCATGTATAATGAAAATACGATTATGTTAGAGGAGTGAATCGATTGAAAGTTATTAAAATTTCACCACGAGGCTATTGTTACGGTGTCGTCGATGCGATGGTGATCGCACGTAACGCAGCACTCGATAAATCATTGCCACGTCCAATCTACATTTTAGGTATGATTGTTCATAATAAACATGTGACGGATGCATTTGAAGAAGAAGGCATCATTACGTTAGACGGGAAAGACCGTCTCGATATTTTAAATAAAGTCGATACGGGTACAGTCATTTTCACAGCGCACGGTGTCTCTCCACAAGTGCGTGAACTCGCACGCCAAAAAGGACTCGTTTCTATTGATGCAACGTGCCCAGACGTCACGAGCACTCATGATTTAATTGAAGCGAAAACAAAAGAAGGATACGAAATCATTTACATCGGGAAAAAGTATCATCCGGAACCAGAAGGCGCAATCGGTGTCGCACCGGACCGTGTTCATCTCGTCGAAACGATGGAAGACGTTGAAAAATTAAAGGTTCAAAGCGATAAATTGTTAGTGACGAACCAAACGACGATGAGTCAGTGGGACGTTGCTCACATTATGCAAGCATTACAAGAAAAATATCCGCATATCGAACAGCATCAAGAAATTTGTCTCGCGACACAAGTACGTCAAGAAGCGGTAGCGGAACAAGCAGGCGAAGCTGACTTATTAATCGTCGTAGGAGATCCGAAAAGCAATAACTCGAACCGTTTAACACAAGTATCACACGAAATTGCTCATACGAACTCGTACCGTGTCTCTGACGTCTCTGAAATCAAACCGGAGTGGTTGATGGACATCGAAACTGTTGCGGTAACAGCAGGAGCTTCTACACCTACATTGATTGTTCGTGAAGTCATTAAATATTTAGAGCAATTCGATCCGGCAGACGAAAGTACACATGAACCAGTAAGTACACTTGAATTAAGCCGTATTTTACCAAAAATTAAAAATCCAACACCTGTTGAGCGCATCGAACCGTACGACTCATAACCATTCAAAAACGCCCGAAATGAAAAGATTATTCCTTTCATCTCGGGCGTTTTCTTTCGTTTTAAATACATGAGTTACGAATGTGTTTCCACATCGCAAATTTTCTTCTCTTGCACACCTGCTTTTTTCAACATCATTTCCATCGGACAAATCCCTGTAATAGATGAAAAAATTAGCATAAAACCGATAAATCCTGTGAAGTAAATCCAATTCGGATGATGAAGTTGACTTAAAATAACGCTCGTTAAAACGAGTACGCCGACGAGTAGGCGAACTAATGAATTTTTACCTGATACGACAAACACGCATATACCCCCTTCCGTATATACATCATAAACGTTTTTCACAAAAAATACAAAAAATTCATCTTTTCTTCACGTTTACCGAATGTAAGCACGTTCCGTTTCACTAAGCGCATCTTGTAACCAGCGAGGATGCATCGGTAAAAGAGCAGTCGGCAATTGGTCGATTGGGAAAAATCGCATGTCGAGCGACTCTTTACAGTCTGCTTGAATCGTTCCCTCTACAATTTTTGCTAAAAAACAAGTCGTAATAAAATGAACGACTCGACCATCTGGGTAGTGAAATACTTGGGATGCCGGTTCCGAATATACACCGACGAGTCGTTCGATGGCGATTTTTACATTCGCTTCTTCCCACACTTCTCGAATAGCTGCTTGTGCGACCGTTTCACCGATTTCGACATGGCCTGACGGAATTCCCCACTGTTTAACATCTGCACGTTGTTGCAATAATACTTGCTGTTTCGTCTCATCTAAAATGACGACAGCGACTCCTGGATACACTTGATCAATTTTCATCCTACTTTTCTCCTCCTCATGATGAATGAACGCAAAAAAAGCCCGAAAAGAAAGAAACAGCGCATGTCAAATACGCTGAACCTTTCCCCTCGGACCTTTTATGTCAATAGGTGCCTTTCGCATTATGGCGAAAGAGATAGCCCTCGGTCCAGACCTCATACGAGCGGAACCCTAGCTACAATTTTCCAGTTCATTCTATCGTTAGGATACGATACATCTGATTTTATTTCAAGTGCCTTACAAGAAAGTAAATGTTTCCGTATTCACTTCAGATTGTAACCATTCGACTTCATATCCCGCTTCTTGGCATAATGCTTCCATTTTTTCAGCAACTCCCGCAATCATCACTTTTTCCGCATGATGTCCTGGGTCAACGATTGCTAAATGTAATTTTTCGCAAGCTTGTGCTGTATGGAAATCCATATCGCCTGTCACATAGACATCAGCACCTTGTTGTTTCGCTTGATGAATATATTTAGAGCCAGAGCCCCCGAGTACCGCTACTTTTTTAATAGAGCGTTCTACGTCACCGACGATACGCACAGCAGGAACGTTGAGCGCTCGCTTCGCATGCTCTGCAAACTCGCGCAAAGTCATCGATTCAGCGAGAGTTCCGATTCGTCCGAGCCCTTTCTCGTCCGTCTGTTGCGCTAGCGGAATGAGATCGAACGCTGGTTCTTCATACGGATGGGTTTGAAGCAATGCTTTCATGACGCGTGACTTCGAAAAGTGTGGGACGATGACTTCAATGCGTACTTCCGCCACTTCTTCTGCTTCCCCTGCATGACCAATATGTGGATTTGCACGTTCCGAAGGTGTAAATCGACCTGTCCCTGTCATCTCGTAACTGCAATGCGTATATTCTCCAATTTCTCCCGCTCCTGCATCGCCGAGCGCTTGGCGAATCACTTCCGCATTTTCAAGCGGTGCGAAGACGACGAGCTTATACAAATCTTCCCCGTAACTTTTCATAAGAGGTGTCGTATTTTCTAATTGTAAAGCGTCTGCCATCAAATCATTGACGCCCCCTTCCGCTACGTCTAAATTCGTATGCGCCGCGTACACTTGAATGTCATGTTTAATACACTTTTCCACAATGCGTCCTTCCGGTGTATCGGTCCAGACGCGTTTTAACGGACGAAAGAGCAAGGGATGGTGAGCGATAATGAGCTCAGCTCCCCGTGCTATCGCTTCATCAACAATACGCTCATCGACATCTAAACTGACGAGCACTTTCGTTACTGAACGATTTAATTGTCCGACTTGTAAACCGACAGGGTCCCAATCTTCCGCATAACGCTTCGGTGCCCACGTTTCAAACAATTGAATGATTTGATGACCGTTCACTTTTTTCATTTCGCGATCACTCCTTCAATATTTGCTAATTCTTGCTTAATCTTTTCACTACGACGTTCATTCTCTTCTGTTTTTTGCGCTTTTCGTAACGCTTGTAAAATTTTGCGCTTCGCTTCTGCTTCACGTTGCCATTTCTCTATGAACACTTCATTTTGTTCACGCATTAAATAAGGGCCGAATTGTAATTCATCTTCATCGTAAATTGCTTCCCCTCGTTCTAGCACGAGAATCTCATAAATCTTTCCATCTTCTTTCATAATTGCTTCGGCGACCAGTTTCCACTTGTTACTAGTCGCCCATTCGCGAATCGGACGGGCGTGAATGTTCGGTTGTGCGATGATACGTTCGACCGTCGCAAGATGTTTTTCGCCACTTTCTAAAATTTGAGCGATGAGCGGGCCACCCATCCCCGCAATCGTCACCGTATGAATCGCATCATCTTGTTGAATCGCTTGCAAACCATTCGCTAAACGGACGTCAATTTTACCCGAAAAGCCATGTTCACGAACATTGTGCTCTGCCGATTCAAAAGGACCTTTCACAACTTCTCCTGCTACAGCGTATTCAATTTGGCCACGTTCCATTAAATAGCATGGTAAATAAGCGTGGTCACTCCCGATATCAGCAAGACGTACGCCTTCTGGTACGTAGGATGCGACATATTGTAATCGTTTTGATAGCTCCATCATTTTGCGCCTCCTTTTATGTGAAAAAAACCGTTAGTGAAAGTTCACTAACGGTTCATTTGTCGTTCTTATTTTAAAGATAAGATGTATTCAGCGAATCCATCAAGATCTTCGTCAGCAATCATACCACCTGGCATACCTGGTGCGCCGTTTTTAATAACGTCTTTAATTTCGTCAGCTGAAAGTGATGTACCAACTAATGCTGGACCAACTCCGCCTTCTAAATTACCACCGTGACATCCGATACATGATGAAGTCATGCTTTCATACTTACCCGCATCTGCAGTAGCTGTTTCTTCTTCTTCAGCTGGCTCTTCTGCTGGTTCTTCTTCAGTTGCTTCTGGCTCTTCCTCAGCGTCTTCTGTTGCTGCTGGTTCACCATCTGCACCTAAGCTTAAAATGTACTCAACGAATTCATCCATGTTTGCTGCTGGAACGAGTCCTGCTGGCATACCGTCTGCACCGTTTGTAATAATGTCAGCGATTTCGTCAGCTGAAAGTGATGTTCCTGCTAATGCTGGACCAACGCCACCTTCGAAGTTTCCACCGTGACATGAGATACATTTTCCTTGAGCAAGCTCTGCTGGATCGAAGTCTTCTGTTGAAACTTCTTCACCGTTTTCGCCTTCCTCGTTTTGTTTAGCAATGTCCGCCTTTTGGTCAACACCAATTAAAGACATGAAGAAAATTAATAAGATTCCCATGCTAAATGTAATGAGGTAAGGAACGATAGGATTTGTCTTTTTCATTCAGATTACCCTCCCTTATTCAGGATTCTATTCTGTATATGATACAGTTTACAATCCTTATTGTACCGCATAAGTAGCGAAACGAAAAGAGGAATCCACATAATAATTTCGTTTTCCCCTTTTTCCGTCCACTTCTTGTAACAATTCGCTTTCATTTTTTCATTTC
>JASLHQ010000157.1 GCA_030152265.1 Savagea sp. | reverse complement strand
GATCTCGTCGTTAGTGCCCTCGGAACGGACAAAACGACGACATTGACAGAGGCGATTCCATCCATTATTGAAGCGATGAAACAATTTGGAGTGAAACGTATCGTGACGGTCGGGACAGCAGGAATTTTGCAAAGCCGCACAGATTCGTCGAAAGTTCGCTATGAAGCGGGAGATTCGAATCGCAAGCTCACATTCGCTGCGGAAGAACATCATCGTGTATACAATCAATTAAAAGCGACAAACCTCGATTGGACGATCGTTTGTCCAACGTACTTGCCAGACGGAGAGGCGACAGGAAAGTACCGTGTCGAAAAAGATTATTTACCAGTCGATGGGAAGATGATTTCAGTCGGGGATACTGCTCAATTTGTGTACGATGAATTAATGAATCAAAAGTTCAATCAGAGCCGTGTCGGTATCGCGTATTAATCATTCTGCTTTAATGTTATAAATCGCGCCATTTCTTCAGGAGTACCGAGGTGACAAGCATCATTTTTACCAAATAATCGGTAACGATATTTCGCAATGATCCGATAAACGATATTGCGAATCGGTCGCGGTACGAGAAGTCCGATCGTACCGAGGAAACGATACGGGAATGTCAATTGCTGGGCAATTTTTAAAGCAGCATCGCTATATAAAAAGGCTTCGCCATCTTTAAGTAAAACGAGGCTATCTACTTCTGGCGACACCCCATAATGAGCGAGAAGTTGTTGGCCAATATCGCTTTGCAAAGAAGCGAATTGAATTGTTTCTGCTTCATTGTGAGCTAAAATAAACTGAACAGCACCATTACATAAATTACAAACACCATCGAATAAAACGATCGGTTGTGTCATGTCCATTCCTTCTTTCATATTTTCTTTCAGTGTAACAGGAAAGTTTAGAATGTCGACATATTCATATGGTAAACTACATATGATGAAGAAACAGTGAAGGAGTAGGTGAGGCTCGTGCGTGTATTTATGTTTATTTTGCCGATTATGTTTATCGTCGGATCATTCAGCTGGTACATTTTAAATAAAGACCATCAAGAAGTGCCACCGACGACGAGAATGTGGTTGTCGATTGCGGCGATGTTTTTAAGTGGAATTTTAGCCTTTTTCTTATTCCCTAAAAATGAAATGCCACCGAAAAAATGAAAAAGTCATCATTTATCACGCAGATAAATGATGGCTTTTTTTAATACGTAAAAGTAAAAGTGTCTGCTTCTTGTTCATTAGGGAGTAGAATTTCAATCGTTAATTCTCTAGTGTCCAGCGGAATTACTTCATAGTAAGCGCGTGCTTTGTAGTGGTTGTTCTCTTTTTCGCCTGTCGTGTAAGAAGCGTAATAGTTCCAATCATTTTCATCTCTTACGGAAAGAATAAAGCCTTGGAGAACTTCTTCACTGACCCCTTCCACTTCATAATGAAGTGTCGTTGTAATAGGCGATTGTTCGATGGAATGCAAGGTGAACGTATATTCTTTCTGCTCGATTGTTTGTTCAACTTCGATCCGTGTCGTCGGTTGCTTTTCGACTTCGAATTGGAAAGCCCAATCGCCTTCAAACGTCGTTTCATGATCTCCTAAATCATGTTCATAAAATGTGATGCCACCAACATTCCAAGAAATATGAAGCGTTTCGGGTGGAGCTTCTACAAAGTCTGCTTGTGTGCGCAACTCGACGATCATTTTATGAGGAGACACTCGATATGATGTTTGTCTGCTCGTTCCAGTGAAAGCTTGCCCATTCCATTGCAAAGGATTTCCGTGGAGATTGACGTACGGTTTGTCGGATGGTTTTTCTGTTTCTACGGAAAGATAGGCTACTAAAAATGCCCCGTCGTAGACAGCACGTTCGACTTCAATCGTCACTTCACCGTATTGCTGTTTTAAATGTAAAGGAGTGGAAAGTTCCTTATTTCGTTCGTGTACTTCTTTTTCTGTCGGTTCTTCTTTTATGAACAGCGCTACGATATCTTCCATAAGTGGAATCGTTGAAGCGATCGTCGGTGATAAGATGCTTGCACTTATGATAGTCATAAATAATAGCGCGACTGCGAGTAATCCTTTTACAAGAGAGGATGTTTTTTTCGTTTGTTTCTGTCGTCGAATATGTGCGATGACTCGTCGTTGTTCTTCTTCTGAAAATGGTAAGGGCTCTACTTGGTCCAATTGTTTACGTTCTCGATCAGTCATCGTCAATCTCTCCTTTCTGAATAGCTCGTTCGATCGTTTTCCGTCCTCGATATAGCCTGTTGTCGATACTTGAGACTGATAAATTAAAATGTTCAGCGAGTTCGCGTTGCGAATAAAGTTCATAATATTTTAAATAAAAAATTTGTCGGTCTAACTCATCGAGAACGTTCAAATAGCGGAAAATGCCGCTTTCTTCCTCCGTTGTCGCTCGTTCTGGTAAATGGGCGAGTGGAATTTCCTCTTCTAACCTTCGCTTATATTGTCGGTAATGATCAATCGCGACGTGTCGCGCAATCGTGCCGAGCCAATATTTAAATTGTTCGACCTCGCCTTTATAAGTGTGGGCGTTATTCCATGCTTTTAAAAAACTATCATTGACACATTCATCGACTGCAACGGATCCTGCAATCGGTGCGATGATGGAATGACATACTGCTTTGACAAAGCCACCATACGTTTGAACGACAATCGGAAGGCTCGTTTCTTTCTGTTTTTGAAATTGTTTCAGCTCTCGTTTTGTAATCATCGAAACCCTCCTATCTTTTCACTAACTATAACGGACGAAATATCGAATATCTCTCAAGAAAATAAAAATATTTAAGTTAACTTTTTAAAAATAAGTATTGACATAAAAGATGTAAGCGTTTTATGATAGTAATTGAGTTAACTAAAATAATTAGAAGGTGAACGTATTGAATATAACAGCAAATGAAACGAATCGTTTAAATACAGGGCAACAAAAATTGGTCATGATGGTGTATGCAGCGATGTTTGCGGCATTGATGGCGATCGGCGCGAACATTACGACATTTTTACCGTTTCTCGTCGTAGCAGGTGTTCCGATTACGTTGCAAACATTCTTCGCAATATTAGCAGGGCTTTTGCTCGGTAGTCGTGGCGGCGTGCTTGCAACGACATTGTATATGGCACTCGGATTGATCGGTGCTCCTGTACTTGCTGGATTTAAAGGTGGACCAGCACAATTGTTTAGTCCATTTTTCGGGTTTGTCGTATCTTTCATTATCGTAGCTTATGTCGTAGGGAAGATTTCAGAAACGTATCCGACAAAGGTCGGTTTCGTCATTGCAGCGACAGTCGGAACGGTGATCAATTACGTATTCGGAACGACGTGGATGTATTATGCGTGGAAATTTTGGGCGGAGGCGCCAGAAGTATTCAGTTACAAAATCGCATGGCTCGCTCTCGTACCACCGATGCCGAAAGATGCTGTGTTGATGGTCGTTTGTGGATTGCTCGGTTACCGCATTGCTCATATTAAAAGGAGATGAATGGAATGAATTACGCAACATTAGCAGAAGAAGTTTTGAACGGACATGTCATTACAGATGAGGAAGCGCTCGCGATTTTAAATAGTCCCGACCGTGATATATTAAGTCTTTTAGATGGGGCGTACACGATTCGCCACCATTATTATGGAAACAAAGTGAAGTTAAATATGATCATGAATACGAAATCAGGTTTATGTCCTGAAAACTGTGGTTACTGTGCACAGTCGATCGTTTCGAAGGCGCCTGTCGAAAAGTACGCGATGATGAAATCGGATGAAATTGTCGAAGGAGCGGAGCGTGCAGCAGCATCGAATGCAGGCACGTTTTGTATCGTCGCGAGTGGTCGTGGTCCGCGCGATCAAGAACTGGAGATTGTCACAGAATCTGTCAAGCGCATTAAAGATAAGTTTCCGGATATGACAGTGTGCGCTTGTCTCGGATTGTTAAAGCAAGATCAAGCGACGAAATTGAAAGAAGCGGGTGTTGACCGTTACAATCACAATATTAATACGTCGGAAGAACATCATAAAAGCATTACGACGTCGCACAATTATGACGATCGTGTACGTACGGTTAACTACGCAAAAGAAGCGGGAATTTCACCTTGTTCGGGCGTCATCGTCGGAATGGGAGAAACGAAAGAAGATATCATCAATATGGGACGTAGCTTGTACAATTTAGATGCGGATTCGATTCCTGTCAACTTCTTGCATGCGATTCCTGGAACACCTTTAGAAGCGTTAGATGAATTGAATCCACGTTACAATTTAAAAGTGCTCGCACTTTTCCGTTATATGAATCCGACGAAAGAGATTCGTGTATCAGGCGGTCGCGAAGTGAATTTACGCAGCTTGCAACCGATGAGTTTATACGCGGCGAACTCTATTTTCGTCGGCGATTACTTAACGACGGAAGGACAAGAAAACAATTCCGACTTCCAAATGCTTGAAGACTTAGGGTTCGAAATCGATCGAACACCATTAACAGTTGCTCAATAAGTAGTCACTTTGCTACTTTTTGATAGAGATACACCCCTTACTTAAAATGACCTTTTGCCCAAGGTCATTTTTTTGTGTTGAAAATGAAACTATCGGGTATTTCATACGTAAAAGAGATACTAGAAGAAAGAGGGGATTTTTCATGACACAACTCATTCTATTTTCAATTATTGTCGGCCTTCTATTAGCTGTTTTAATGACGCCGTTTCTTCCGAAAAAAAGAAAGAATGAAGAGGAAATTGTGCGACGCCATCAACCAGTGAAATGGTTCATCGGCTATGCAATAATTTATTCAATCGCTATATTTATTTTTTACTATGTGACGAATTTAGATCGTAATTTATCATCACTTTGGTTAATCGTCTTAATTTTTGCGATTCTTGGCGCGACAGTCGCACAAGGAGTCGAGAAAAAAGTGAAAGGCGTGATCGCGCTTCTCGCACTCGGGTTCGGAGTTTATATATTAAGTGCGCCTGTTTGGAATGCAGACGAGAAATATGCTGCTGTTGAAATGGAAGAACAAGTTGAAATTACACCATTTGACGAAACGAAAAAACCAGCGAGCGTTCCACCGCAATTCGTCCGCAATAAAATGAAAAAAGCATTCGGTCAAGTACCGAATACGAGTTATTATGAACTCGGAAATTTACAAATTCAAAAAGTGAACGGGGAATTTGTATATATTGCACCTGTCGAATTTTCAGGACTATTTAAATGGTGGAACGGTAAAACAGTACCGGGCTACTTTACGATGAGTGCGACAGATTCGGCAGACAATCCACGCTTTGTAAAAGCGGAAATGACGTACACACCGTCTGCATATTTCGGCAAACAAGTGGAACGTCATATGCGAATGGATCACCCAGAGCTCATTTATTACGGAAAAGCACAACTGGAAGTCGATGATGACGGAAAACCGTTCTACATCGCTTCATATGGAAAATTCATTACAGCACGTGATGGATTTGACGTGCAAGGAATCGTCATGGTCGATACAGAAACGGGGAAAACGACGAAATATGCTTTGTCTGAAATTCCTGAGTTTATCGACGGTGCCGTATCGCCTGAAGCGGTCAGTTTACAAAATAGTTATTACGGAAAATACGTACACGGATTTTTCAACTCTTTATTCGGTAAAAAAGATGTGAAAATTCCTTCTGATGAAGGGGTAGAAGCGAGTGTGAATCCGGTCTTTGACGAAACAGGTCACATGTATTACTTCACTGATTTTACAAGTCCGAAAGAAGAAGTCGATTCGATGCTCGG
>JASLHQ010000117.1 GCA_030152265.1 Savagea sp. | reverse complement strand
ATTTGGTTGCATGGGAAGAAAATAAAGGATGTTACAACGCATCCTGCTTTCCGAAATAGTGCACGCTCGATTGCAAGACTGTACGATGCACTGCATGACCCAGAAACGAAAGATATTTTAACACGCCCAACAGATACGGGGAATGGAGGATATACGCAACGTTTCTTCCAACCGGATACTTCTCCGGAAGATTTGTTTAAAACGCGTGATGCGATCGCGGAATGGTCACGTCTCACATATGGCCAAATGGGTCGCTCACCTGATTATAAAGCTTCTTTCTTAGCGACACTCGGAGCGAATCCTGAATATTATGGGGAATATGCGGATAACGCCCGATATTGGTATAAAGAAGCACAAGAGAAAAACTGGTTCTTCAACCATGCGATTATTAACCCGCCAGTCGATCGCGATAAGCCAATTGACGAAGTGAAAGATATTTTCATTCATAAAGTAGGCGAGACAGATGAAGGAATTATTGTAAGCGGTGCCAAAATGGTTGCGACAGGTTCGGCATTAACGAATTATAACTTTATCGCCCATTACGGTGCACTTGCGATTCCGAGTCCAGAATTTGCGCTCGTATTCGTCGCAGATATGGCATCACCAGGGATTAAATTAATTAGTCGTCCATCTTATGAGTTGAATGCAGCAGTGACAGGAAGTCCATTTGATTTCCCATTAAGTAGCCGCTTCGATGAAAACGACACGGTGATCATCTTTGATAAAGTGCTCATCCCGTGGCAAAACGTTCTCGTTAATGGCGATGTCGACAAAGCGAATAGCTTCTTCGCAGAAAGTGGTTTCTTAAACCGTTTCACATTCCACGGAGTTACACGTTTAGCAGTGAAGCTCGACTTCGTATCCGGTTTATTAATGAAAGCGTTACGTGGCAATGGAACAGATAAGTTCCGTGGCGTACAAGCACAAATTGGAGAAGTGATCGCTTATCGTAACATGTTCTGGGCGTTAAGTGATGCGATGGCATTAAATCCACAGCCGAGCGCGAATGGAACGGTTATTCCAAATATCGATTACGGTTTAGCGTACCGTGTGTTTATGTCGGACGGCTGGCCACGCATTAAAGATATTATTGAAACAGTCGTCGCTGGTAGCTTAATTGTACAGCCATCTAGCGTGAAAGATTTCCAAAACGAAGAGCTTCGTCCGTACATCGATCAGCTATATCGTGGATCGAATGGCATTGAAGCAGAAGAAAAAATTAAAGTCATTAAATTGTTATGGGATGTCATCGGTACTGAGTACGGCGGTCGACATGAATTGTACGAACGAAACTATTCAGGAAATAACGAAAACATCCGTATGGAAAACTTATTTATGGCACAAGAACGCGGCCAAGCGCAGTATTTTGAAGATTTCGCACAGCAATGTATGGATGATTACGACATGAACGGATGGGTGAACGATACGTGGATTAACCCAGATGATATGAACGTAACATTCAACATTGAAGAAAAATAAAATAAAAATTTTAGGGGGAATTACAATGAGTCAAAAAAATGAACGTGTAGTAGAGGTATTCGGTTTATTCATTAAACACATTCAGGAGTTTTTAAAAGAAGCTAAATTAAACCACGAAGAGTATACAAACTTCGTAAACTGGGCAGATCGTCTCGGTCGTAAAGGCGAATTGCCACTTTTCGCAGACGTCTTTTTAGAAACACACGTATTGCGTGCAATGTACACGGACAAGCCAGGTACACAGCCTTCACTTTTAGGACCATACTTCATCGAAGGATCACCGGAATTAACAGAGAAGGATGGAGATGCACTCATCTTAACGCAACGACCAGATGAAGCAGGAGAAAAAATGTACTTTAAAGGGAATGTCAGCAGCGTTAACGGTCAACCAATCGCAAATTGCCGTGTTGAAATGTGGCAAAACGATGCGTCAGGGAAGTACTCAGCATTCGATTCAGATGCGCCACGTTACAACTTCCGCGGACATTTCTACACGGATGAGAACGGTAATTTCGAAGTGCGTCACATCGTACCTTTACCATACTCGATTCCGACAGACGGACCGACTGGAGAGTTTTTAGAATATACGGATCAACATCCGATGCGTCCAGCTCACTTACACTTCATGTTTGAAGCAGACGGACACGAAACACTCATTACGCAAGTATTCTTTGAAGGCGATGAATGGTTAGAAACAGACGTTGCGGACGGTGTACGTCTAGACTTAATGACGAAAATTGAAGAAAATAACGGACGTAAAGAAGCGAAACTCGATTTCGTCATGCGTGAACAATAAATGATAGAAAAGGAGGCATTTGCGAGAATGCCTCTTCTTTTCCCATTTTGAATACAAGGAGGTGCGAAAATGAAAGTATACGGAGAAAATGAACTCGATTTAGACGGTGCGATTGTGACAATCGGTGCTTTTGATGGTTTACATCGTGGCCATCAACAATTGATTCAAAAAGCGCAACAACGAGCTGAACTTTGGGGAGTTCCGTTAGTCGTATACACATTCGATCCACCACCTAAAGTATTCTTTCAAAATAAACAATTGTTGACGCCGCTTGAGGAGAAATGTCAGTTTTTAAGAAATATGCAAGTGGACTATACAATTTTCGCGCGTTTTGATGAGAATTACGCAGCGCGTTCAGCTGAGAAGTTCATTGAAGAACTGCAAAGACTTCGCCCGATGGAAGTTTGGGTCGGCGATGATTTCAAGTTCGGAAAAGATCAACGAGGAACAGCTCACATGCTTCGAGAACATTTTTGTACGCATGAATTTGAAGAGATTACATGTCGTGCTGGTTTACGTATCTCTTCTTCACGTATTCGAGAATTGTTAGAAAAAAACCAACAAGCTTTAGCGAACGATTTATTAAATCGAGAAGCGGTAGCGATGATAAGGGGGAAATAATATGGACGTACGAGAATTTAGAAATTGTATGGGACGCTTTGCGACAGGAGTAACTGTCGTAACGTGTAAAACGGAAGACGGGTATCACGGATTCACAGCGAACTCTTTCACATCGGTGTCATTAGATCCACCTTTAATTTTAGTGTCAGTCGATAAAAAAACGAAGGCTGCTGAATATTTGCGTAATAACTCCTTTGCGGTCAATATTTTGCAGGAAGATCAACATGCGGTAGCGATGCATTTCGCTGGTCGCCCGAACGAAGATCAATTATTCGATTGGCATGAAAGCGTGCATACGGTAAAACTAGACCGAGCATTGGCACATATCGAATGTACACCGTGGGCAGAATATGACGGTGGAGATCACGTGCTCTTTTTAGGCGAAGTACAAGATTTCACGTATACGACTGCGCCAGCATTGACGTATTATGCAGGACAATTTTCAAAGTTAGAACATGCTGAATAAACGAACACTCGCTTGAAACAAACATGGAAACGAAACGACCTTTTAATCCTCCAACTGTTCCGCTCTCAAACAGTTGGAGGATTTTTTTACGCAAAAAAATAGAGCGAGTCTTTGAAATGAACTCGCTCTTTTATACATTTTATTAACGTTTGTAGTGATTTAATTTTTCTTCATCGATTGTCATACCAAATCCAATGCCTTCTGGAATGTGTACTTGGAAGTCGCGGTATTCGATATCATTCGTTGTAAGTGTGTCTTGGAATAATAATGGACCGAATAGCTCTGTCCCGAATTGTAGATCTGGCAATGTCGCATATACGTGTAATCCAATCGCTGATCCGAGAGAGGATTCGATCATCGTTCCGCCGTAAAGTTCAATGCCTGCTGCTCGTGCGATGCTTGCGACTTCTTTCGTTGCGAGTAAGCCACCTGCCTTGCAAATTTTAAGGGCGATACTGCTTCCGGCGCGATGTTTCGCGATTTGGAAAATTTCATGAGCATCATTCGCTCCTTCATCCGCCATAATGGAAACATGGAAACGCTCCGTCAATCGTTGCATTCCTTCGAAATCCCATTTTGGTAACGGCTGTTCAATCATGGAAACACCGCCATCTTGCAGTGCTTCGATGGCATAATAGGCCGTGCGTTCATCCCATGCTTGGTTGACATCGACAGTGAGGCGCGCTTGATCTCCAACCGCTTCTTTAATCTTTAACACATGTTCTACGTTTTTCATCGCATCTCCAACACCGATTTTTAACTTGAAAATATTGTGGCGTTTTTGATGGAGCAGTTCTTTCGCTTCTTCGATGTCTCGTCCTGTATCTCCACTCGCTAAAGTCCAAGCGATTGGCAAAGCGTCATGAATTTTCCCTCCGAGTAAATCATAGGCAGGTAACTGTCGTTGTTTCGCGGCTAAATCGATTAAAGCGCCTTCAATGAGTGCTTTGGCGAACGTGTTGCCTGATACGAACTTTGAAACATCATGCATAATGCGGTTGAACTGTTTCGGGTCTTTTCCGATTAAATGAGGGACGATATATACTTCGGCATTCGCTTTAATCGCTTCTGGTGTCGATTCACCATAAGAAGCCCCTCCGATCGTTGCGACTTCTGACCAACCGACAAGCCCTTCTTTGTCACGTACTTGTGCAACAACGATCGTTTGCATCGTAATCGTATGCATCGATAATTGATGCGGACGAATCGTCGGCAAATCGACGATATCAATTTGAACTGATTGAATGTTCATACGTTCACTTCCTTCTCCATATTTTAGCTTTTCTGACAAAATAAAAAACGGCATGAAACGAAGAGAACAGTCTCTTCATTTCATGCCGTGATCAGTCTAATGGTTGAAAAATAGGGTATATTTTTCAGTTAGAGTGAAGGCAAGTTGCTTTCTTTTTTATAAAAAAGAAATTGCATTCATTTTATCAGAATTGTAAGATAATCGTATCAGACGTCGTTTATCGTTGTCAATAACAAGTGCTAAAAAGATTGGTATTAGGCGATTGCTTACGCTTTCATAGTTGACAAAAAATGAAGACGTTGATACGATAATGATACATTCAGAATGATTGAAAGGGTGGCTCGTGTTATGGATACGATATTAGTAACGGCTTATTCAAAAGCCCCTCAAGGTTCTGCAATGTATGAGCGTTTTAAACATTCTGGTCTCGTGTTAGAGATTGAGAAAGAGACGCATCTCATTCGCAATGTCGAATTTACATTTGTGACGAAGCTTGCGCAACAGTACTTGGAGCAATTAGTAGTAGGAGCGAATTTCCATACGGATCTCGATCTTTTAATCGAACGCATCCAACAACATTTTCTCGCACCGTCGCAGCAATCAATTATCGTCGCATTAAAAAACGCTCATCAACGATTCGTTGATGAAGTGATAAAAAAATAAGAGCGCCTTTTTGCTAACAGGAGGTATTACCCTACCTCTACACCTTAGTAAATAACGGCATTAATCTCAGGTCTTTGTAGACCTTTGATTAATGCCGTTTTTTGTTTTTTATCATACTTAAAGGAGAGAGTTCCATGCAATTATACGAAGCACCGACTTTACAATTTTTATGCAATATGACATTAGAAGTAGAAACTGAATTTCCGACGACAGGTAAGACATACAACGGAGCAGCTCGCCGCATTATTGGCGTAACAGGAGGCGTGTTAGAAGGTCCAGACTTTAAAGCGAATGTGCGTCCAGGAGGATCGGATTGGATCGTCGTTCGTGAAGACGGCACGATCATTCAAGATGTGAAAATCGTGCTTGAAACAGATGATGGCGCAACGATTTTAATGACGTATCGTGGCATTCGAACAGGTCCGAAAGAAGTGTTAGAGCGACTTGGGCGAGGAGAGCATGTGCCGAAAGAAGATTATTATTTCCGCCATGCGCCGATTTTTGAAACGGACAGTCCGAAATATGACTGGATGAATAAACATTTATTCGTCGCGACAGGAGAACGATTACCGAGCGGCGTACAATATGCGATTTTTACAGTGAAATGAGGAGGGACGAATATGAATATATTATTACGAGACGGCGGTCATCTTCATTACGCGGTGTACGGAGAAGAGTATCAAACAAATGGCACGATCGTCATGATTCACGGACTTACAGGTAACCGTCATCAACTAACGAAATATCGCAAAGCATTTCAAATGCAGTATGAAGTGATTGCGATCGATTTACGAGGTCGTGGCGACAGTTCAGCGCAAACAGAAGATAGTGGCATTCTGACGCATGTGGAAGATGTTTTAGAGTTGCTGGACCAGCTTCAGTTAACGAATGTGACGTTGTTCGGTTATTCGATGGGAGCTTACATTTCTCAAGCGGTCGCAACGAAAACAGACCGTGTTCAACGCGTCATTTTATTAGATGGTGGTGGACACGTCGACGAAGAAGGAAAAGCGCTCGTTTACCCGTCGCTCGGTCGCATGAACAATCAGTACGACACGTGTGAACCGTATGTGGAAGAAACGACGACCATTTATAAAAATTTAAAAGTCACCATCGATGAAGATGTATTAGAAGCGGTCCGTTACGAATGCCGACCGAAAGAAGGAGCATTCGGAAACGTGGCGAACCCTGAAAAAATAAAACAAGACTTCGATAGTTTTTACGACTACGATGTGGCGCATTATGTAGAAGCGAACGATAAACCGACGTACCTCATTACAGGGGAAGGTCCCCTCGGAGAACGCCCACTTTTTACGAAAGACAATTATCGTATTTTTCAAGAGCAGTCGAATGTGACAGTGTTCGAAACGGATCAAAATCATTATGAACTAGCATTTAATAAACAACAAGAAATCATAGAACGACTTACGAATTTTTTAAAGGGGGAATTGTGATGCGAAATAAAGTGATTACGCCTGAAGAAGCGGCCGATATGATTCAATCAGGTCAAACGATGATGGTCGGCGGTTTCGGATTAATTGGGAGCCCGCTAACGATTTTAAAAGCGTTGGAAAGTCGCGCAGTCGATGAACTAACCGTTATTAGTAACAACGTAGGGGAAGAAGGCAGAGGGCTCGGTCGCATTTTACAACAAGGCAAAATTTCAAAAGCGATCGGTTCGTATTTTACGAGTAATCGTGAGGCGGTTCGGATGTATAACGAAGGGAAATTGCAGCTGCAACTCATCCCACAAGGAACGTTGGCGGAAGCACTTCGCGCAGGAGGAGCAGGGATTCCAGCGTTTTATACGAGCACGAGTGCGGGAACGAAACTCGCAGAAGGAAAAGAAGTGAAACAGTTCGGTGGGAAGACATACGTGTTACAGGAAGCTTTACATGCGGATGTCGCACTCATTAAAGCGCATCAAGCGGATGAGCTCGGAAATTTAACGTATTACAAAACAGCGCGCAACTTCAATCCGATGATGGCGACAGCAGGTAAAAAAGTGATCGTGGAAGTCGATGAAATTGTACCAGTTGGCGAATTAGATCCAGAAGCAATCGTAACACCGCACTTATACGTCGATCATCTCGTTTTGAGCAAAGCGACATTGTTAGAAGGGGGGCAAGTACGTTATGAATCCTAAACAAATTATTGCGCAAAAAGTAGCGTCTCATATTGAACCATATGCGGTCATTAACCTCGGAATCGGTATCCCGACACTCGTGCCGAATTATTTGGAAGAGGGGGACTATTACTTCCACACGGAGAACGGTTTACTAGGGGTGGCAGAGTTAGACGAAGCAAATGTCGATCCACAACTCGTCAATGCAGGTAAACTCCCTGTCGGTGAAGATATCGGTGCTTCGTATTTCCATAGTGCCGACTCGTTCGCCATGATTCGAGGCGGACATATCGATGTAGCGATACTCGGTGCATTGCAAGTTGATTCGAAAGGACGTATTGCAAACTGGGCAATTCCTGGAAAAGATATCGTCGGTGTCGGAGGAGCGATGGACTTATTAGAAGGAGCGAAACAAGTGATCGTCACGATGTTGCATACGTCAAAAGACGGCGATCAAAAGTTATTGGATGAATGTACATTCCCTATTACGTCAGAACGGGTAGCAGATTTAATTATTACAGAGCGTGCAACGTTTAAATGGCAAGAAGATCATTATGAACTCATCGAAGTATCAGAAGGTTATACATTACAACATATTGAACAATCCACATCTTTACAATATACGATTTCACCATTATTAAAGGAGTGACGGCGATGACGAGAGTAGCGATTGTAGATGCAGTACGTACACCGATTGGAAGATACGCAGGAGAATTAAGTTCGATTCGACCAGATGATTTAGGAGCGATTGTTATTCAAGCGTTGTTACAAAGAAATGAAGCGCTTGATCCGAGTACGATTGATGATGTCATTTTCGGAAATGCGAACGGTGCAGGGGAAGAAAATCGCAACGTGGCGCGAATGTCCGCTTTGCTGGCAGGATTGCCGATTGAAGTTGGTGGCACGACGTTGAATCGTTTATGTGGCTCAGGGTTAGATGCGGTTAACTTTGCGGCGCGTACGATTTTAGCAGGAGAAGCGGATGTGATGATTGCCGGCGGTACGGAGAGTATGTCTCGCGCACCTTTTGTCATGGCGAAACCAGGCAGAGCATTCCCACGTGGAGAAATGCAACTGCAAGATACGACGATCGGTTGGCGCTTTGTCAATCCGAAAATGGAAGAA
>JASLHQ010000114.1 GCA_030152265.1 Savagea sp. | reverse complement strand
GCAAGTATTGGAATATCGCGATCCGTCTGCAAGAAAAATGTGTCGAGATCACGAATTGGCATACTGCTGCTGCTAAAGAGCACATCTCCAGTCGGAATATGCTCAGCCAATGCTTTCACATACGCTCCTTCATCATTTCCAGCGTAAGCACGCACATGCTTTTGTGCAATCGCATTCGCCTCGATCCAGCGTTTCGCATACGGACGGACAGGCATATTCGTACTTTCCCAACTAAACAGTGCATCGGTCGGCATTTGCCAATGAATGGCCGTCATCGCTGTAAAGTCACGGAAGTGCGGTGATGCATCTATCGTAATGAGACGCGCATCACTTTTCGCGATAAATTGATTTAACGGCTTAGAAGTCGGTTGTGCACCGATGCGTAAAATATAATCCGGTCGCACCTCTTGTTGATACGATTCATCTTTCAATAATGCATCATATTGTTCGATACACATGACATCGTCTGGCACTTCCGTACGCAATTGTGAAATCGGATCAACGAGTACTGGCCATCCGAGCTGGCGAGCAAATTGCCAAAAACGTTCTTTTTCTATCGGCATCTCTAACTCACCGACAACGATCATTCCACGTTCCTCTTGACGCATTTCTTCTAACATCTGCTTCTGCTCTTCTGTCACTGTAACATTCCCGACCATTTGACGTTCATACGACAGAGACGGTACGTCCAAATCAAAGTCAATTAACAACGGTTCGCGGAATGGGATATTGAAATGAACAGGTCCCATCGGATGTGTAGTCGCTGTTTGAATTAATCGCACCGACTGTCGTTCCACAAAACGATACGACGCTTCTAACTCTTCGGCTAACGGAAAATCAATGCTCGCTTTTACGAAATCCCCGTACATTTTCACTTGATCAATCGTTTGAGGTGCTCCTACTTCTCGCAATTCATGGGGGCGATCTGCGGTAAGCACGATGAGCGGGACTCTTGCGTAATGCGCTTCTGTAATCGCTGGCATGTAATTCGAAGCTGCCGTTCCAGACGTGCAGAGCAAAGCGACAGGCTCTTTAAATTGTTTCGCTAGTCCTAACCCTAAAAAACCCGCTGAGCGCTCATCTACTTGGATATGCACTTGTATGTGAGGATGAGACGCAAAAGCATATGCGAGAGGAGTAGAGCGTGAGCCTGGACTAATGACTACATGCTTCACTCCGCTCGCTACAATACTATTCGTCATACGTTTCACATACTTCGTTAAACTACTCGTCATTTTCTCGCGCTCCTCCAAATATACGTAACATCGGTGAAAATTTATTCCACGTTTCTTGATATTCGTGTTCTACATTCGAATCTGCTACAATTCCTCCGCCGGCATATAAATATGCCGCGTTGTCTTTTAATAAAGCAGAACGAATCGCTACCGCAAATTCACCGTTTCCTTCTGTGTCGAACCAACCGATCGGTGCTGCATATAATCCACGATCTTGACGTTCAAATTGACGAATGTATTCAAGCGATACTTTCGTCGGTACACCACCTAAAGCAGGAGTCGGATGTAATCGTTCGATAAATTGTAAAATCGTCACATCATCCTTCATCTCTCCTTGAATCGGTGTATGCAAATGTTGAATATCTCGTATTTTCAATAGTTGTGGACGGTCTGGCATCGTATACGTTTCACACAGCTCTTGAAAGATCGGTTCAATCATTTCTACTACATAATGATGCTCTTCTCGATTTTTTTCATCGGCTAATAATGATGCGCCAAGTTGTTCATCTTCTTCAGTCGTTTTCCCTCGACGAATCGAGCCGGCAACACTTTCAGAATTTGCTTGACTACGGTTCACTTTAATAAGACGTTCAGGAGTCGCTCCGATAAATGTTGAATCATCGATATGGAAAGCGAAACGATAACTATTTTTCTGCTGTTCGTTTAACTGTTCCATTAACGATGCGATTTGAGGATTTTGCTCAAACTGCAATCGTAAAGAACGAGCGAGTACTACTTTATGCGCTTTTCCTTCACGGATGAGCGATGTCATTTTAGGAATACTTTCTCGATATTGTTCCACTTGTCTTTCTTCTAGTTTCGTGTACGTCACGAATGTTGCATTTTCTTCTTTTTCTCGCTGCAACTGCTCCCACTGCTCTGCTCGTTGATTAAACAGTTCGTCTTTTTCTTCTGGAGCGCAATAGATAGTAGTCGTTTGAGACCACACATCTCCTTCTCTTCGAACACAATAAGTTGGCACGATAAATAATGCATTTTCATAAGCATCCCATTCTGGTGATGGTTCATGCGCTGCATCAAACGTAAAACTACCGAATAACAAAAAGTCATCCTCTGCTCGTTGACGCAATAAACGCACGCTCGATTCAATTTCCTGGAATCGTTCTTCTTCTGCTTCCGACTGCAATAAAAGCGTCGCTCCGATTCCAATCATCTCTACTGAATCATTCTCATTTTGCCAATAAAAAAAAGCATCTTCTGTTAAGCTTTTTTTCTTCAACAGCGATAATCCGTCTTGCGCATTCCACGGCATCGTTTTTTGATAGATCCGGCGGTTATCGCTCTGTTGTTGAAGTTGACGATACGTCAAACGTTTACACATTAGGTTCCCTCCGTACTGCTTTCTGATGTAGAAAGCTTTCACTTTTTAATCATGACGTTCGATTACGCTACATTCAAATTATACCGCCAACGGATGACTTTATCAAAAAAACGAGGCGAGGCAGTGACACTTTTTCGTAATATACAGTACAATAGAAAGGAATCATTTTTCATGAAGGAGAGAATAACGTGCACGAACAATTACAAAAAGATGAAGGTTGGCGCATTTGGTGGAAATTAACACGTCCTCATACATTGACAGCCTCATTTGCCCCTGTCTTTTTAGGGACGATGATCGCTCTACGAGACGGTCATTTTCATACAGGCCTTTTTATCGCGATGCTCATCGCAAGTTTACTCATTCAAAGTGCGACGAATATGTTCAATGAATATTACGATTTCAAACTCGGACTCGATAATGAAAAGTCCGTTGGAATCGGTGGTACAATTGTCCGAAACGGCATTCAGCCTAAAACCGTTCTACAATTAGCGCTCGTCTTTTATGCCATTGCCCTTTTAATCGGAATTTATATTATCGTCCAAACTTCTTGGTGGCTGGCAGTCGTTGGAATTGTTTCAATGGCGATTGGATACTTTTATACGGGAGGTCCTTTCCCAATCGCTTACACGCCATTTGGTGAAGTTGTTTCAGGTTTCGTTATGGGAATGTTACTCGTGCTCATTTCATATTTCATTCAAACAGGTGAAGTGACGACAGATGCCATCCTTCTATCCGTTCCGAGCATGTTCCTCGTAGCGAACATTATGTTAGCGAACAATATTCGGGACATCGTACAAGATACGAAAGGCGGACGTAAAACGATGGCGATTTTAATCGGACGAGAAAATGCAGTGCGTGTATACGCAACACTTTTCGCACTATCTTACATTTGGGTCATCGCACTCGTTCTATCGCAACATGTGACACCATGGGCACTGATCGTCTTACTCACCATTCCAAAACCAATCAAAGCAGTACGTACATTTAAGCAATCAGAAAATCCATTAGAAGTGATGCCTGCGATGAAAAACACAGGTGTAACGAATACATTGTTCGCTACATCTCTCGGGCTTGCTCTACTCATTCAATTCGCACTTTCCTAATATAAAAAATCCACCTTCATTCCTCGAAAGGTGGATTTTTTATAGAATACGACATCATCCGATGGACTCTTTTCATTTTTGTTTAACTGTCTACTATTCAAATTTTCATAAAATGATTTACTATCACTTCCTAATTTAAAAAAGTGAAAATAATTTAAATACTGAATCTATGTCAATATGTTGTACACAAAAATATTAAGTCGTGTCTGTACATACACCTATACTGGCTCCACTGCATTAGATTTTATTATTAAAGATGAAGTAAATACATGGGAAAATAAAGTATTAGACGTGTTAAAAGAAGCACATAAACGTTATTTACAAATAGGGAACGGCGCCGATGTCAACGTCGTTCAAATAAAAATGGGTTCTCGGATTCGCAATATCGACCATGATGCGATTTACTTTTTTGAGGCTTCGCCGAATCCGCATAAGCTCGTCCTTCATTTACACAATGAACAAATTGAATTCCCTGGCCGATTAAAAGATTATGAAAATCTGAGCGAGTATTTTTACCGTTGCCATAAAGGTTGTATCGTGAATGTAAAACATATAGAAGAGATTGACACGAGCGAACGACTTCTTACAATGGCGAATGGTTCGACTTGTGTGGCGTCCAGCAGGTTATTAAGAGGATTACTGAAAAAGTTCCAATCCAAAATATGATTGATTTGAGGGAATGGCTAAGAACCTCTTTTAGATTGCTTAGATACACAAAGCTAGACTAGATCACTTCCTCTACTTGGAATGAAAGAGGAATTCAATCGAGTCATTTTCAATAGTATTATGGAAAGCCACTTGAAACAGCTTCATGATTTTACAAATTCACTCTTTTACGAAAAATGAATACGAATCGTTTTACGATACAATAAAAAAAGTATCTTACGAATATTCGTAAGATACTTTTAAGGATGACCCCTACGGGACTCGAACCCGTGTTACCGCCGTGAAAGGGCGGTGTCTTAACCGCTTGACCAAGGGGCCAATATTTATCTGGCGGAGAAGGAGGGATTTGAACCCTCGCGCCGCGTTAGCGACCTATACCCTTAGCAGGGGTACCTCTTCACCACTTGAGTACTTCCCCAAATAATGGCTCCGCAGGCAAGGCTCGAACTTGCGACCGATCGGTTAACAGCCGATTGCTCTACCACTGAGCTACTGCGGATTCATATAAACAAATGGTGGGCCTAAGTGGACTCGAACCACCGACCTCACGCTTATCAGGCGTGCGCTCTAACCAGCTGAGCTATAGGCCCATTTGGAGCGGGTGATGAGAATCGAACTCACATCATCAGCTTGGAAGGCTGAGGTTTTACCACTAAACTACACCCGCATACATATGGTGGTTCAGGACGGAATCGAACCGCCGACACAAGGATTTTCAGTCCTTTGCTCTACCGACTGAGCTACTGAACCATTTGTAAAAATGGCGGTCCCGACGGGAATCGAACCCGCGATCTCCTGCGTGACAGGCAGGCATGTTAACCGCTACACTACGGGACCTATTGGTTGCGGAGGCAGGATTTGAACCTGCGACCTTCGGGTTATGAGCCCGACGAGCTGCCACTGCTCCACTCCGCGTTAATATTATAACTTTTTCAGACAATAACTATCATACCATACTTTTCTTTGTTATGCAACCATTTTTTAAAATAAAATGGCGGAGGAAGAGGGATTCGAACCCCCGCGGGCTTTGACACCCCTGTCGGTTTTCAAGACCGATCCCTTCAGCCGGGCTTGGGTATTCCTCCACGTATTAACAAAAATGTATTATAATTTGGTGGACCTTGCAGGACTCGAACCTGCGACCGGACGGTTATGAGCCGTCTGCTCTAACCAGCTGAGCTAAAGGTCCTCTTGGTAGCGGCGGAGGGAGTCGAACCCACGACCTCACGGGTATGAACCGTACGCTCTAGCCAGCTGAGCTACACCGCCAAGATTTTATATGTTTGTCCACGAAAACTATAATTGAAATATGGTGGAGCCTAGCGGGATCGAACCGCTGACCTCCTGCGTGCAAGGCAGGCGCTCTCCCAGCTGAGCTAAGGCCCCTAAATAATGGTCGGGAAGACAGGATTCGAACCTGCGACCCCATGGTCCCAAACCATGTGCTCTACCAAGCTGAGCTACTTCCCGACTTCTTTATGAAAATATAATGGCGCGCCCGAGAGGAGTCGAACCCCTAACCTCTTGATCCGTAGTCAAGCGCTCTATCCAATTGAGCTACGGGCGCTAATAGTGGTGCCGAGAACCGGAATCGAACCGGTACGGTAGTCACCTACCGCAGGATTTTAAGTCCTGTGCGTCTGCCAGTTCCGCCACCCCGGCACTATTATGGAGCGGAAGACGGGATTCGAACCCGCGACCCCAACCTTGGCAAGGTTGTATTCTACCACTGAACTACTTCCGCGAAATGATTACAATGCGGGTGAAGGGAGTCGAACCCCCACGCCCGAAGGCACTAGATCCTAAGTCTAGCGTGTCTGCCAGTTCCACCACACCCGCTTACTTGCGGACATTTCGTGAAAAATGGTGAGCCATACAGGATTCGAACCTGTGACCCTCTGATTAAAAGTCAGATGCTCTACCGACTGAGCTAATGGCTCTTTAAAGTGGTGCCGGCGAAAGGAGTTGAACCCTCGACCTACTGATTACAAGTCAGTTGCTCTACCAACTGAGCTACACCGGCACAAAAAATGGTGGAGGATGACGGGATCGAACCGCCGACCCCCTGCTTGTAAGGCAGGTGCTCTCCCAGCTGAGCTAATCCTCCGTATGCAATAGACTGGCGGCGTCCTACTCTCACAGGGGGATACCCCCAATTACCATCGGCGCTAAAGAGCTTAACTACTGTGTTCGGTATGGGAACAGGTGTGACCTCTTTGCCATCGCTACCAGACTATTTTCTTTTAAAGACAATATTTATTATAACACAAAATTATCTTTTAGCAAGTGTTTCTTAAATTATTTTTCAATATTTTAAACACACTCACTCAAAACTGAATAAAACTAACATTTCTACAACGATTACTGTTTCATACGTATTTATAGGTTAAGTCCTCGATCGATTAGTATCTCTCAGCTCCGTATGTCGCCACACTTCCACCCGAGACCTATCTACCTCATCATCTTTGAGGGATCTTACTTGTTTAAAACAATGGGAAATCTCATCTT
>JASLHQ010000039.1 GCA_030152265.1 Savagea sp. | reverse complement strand
ATTTTTTCGCGCATGTTAAAGTATTGATCTTGAATGTCGACTTTGACGCAAGATGTTCCGTACAATTGTTGCAGTTCTTTTTCGACTTCGTACATGTACTGTTTTTTCTCTTCAAAAGCATCGCGATCAAAGTCTCGAATGATGTAAGAAAGAGTCGTTTCTTCCGTCGTACCTTGAACGTCCATTAAGTAAATGAAGCCGTCATATCCATCTGTTTTTTCAGGAACCGCATCTTCTGGCATTCTTTTTTGGAATTCATGTGAAATTAAAATAGAGTTGATCATTTTATCTTTCGCTGTACCTGGATGAATATTAACACCGCGGAACGTCACCGTCGCAGCTGCAGCGTTAAAGCTTTCATATTGAAGTTCTCCAATCGGACCACCGTCCATCGTGTATGCGAAGTCAGCAGCGAATGCCTCGACGTCGAATTTGTGAGGGCCACGGCCAATCTCTTCATCCGGTGTAAAGCCGATGCGGAACGTAGGGCGAGGAATTTCAGGATGTTCGATTAAAAACTCCATCGCGGTCATAATTTCTGCAATTCCCGCTTTATTGTCGGCACCGAGTAACGTCGTGCCATCTGTCGTCATTAACGTATGACCGACATAGTTTTTTAAGTTCGGGAAGTCTGCGACATGCATTACGACATCTTCATTCAGTTTAATATCTTTCCCGTCATAGTTTTCATGAATTTGTGGTTGTACATTTTTTCCTGTATAGTCTGTCGCCGTATCGACGTGAGCGAGCAGTCCGATCGTCGGTGTTTTTCCTTCAACATTAGAAGGGAGTGTACCGAATAAGTAACCGTTTTCATCTAATGTAATCTGTTGTAAGCCGATTTCTTTCATCTCAGTTTGAAGCAAATGTAACAAATCCCATTGTCCTGGAGTAGAAGGGGTTGTCGTACTTGCGTCATCAGATTGCGTGTCGATTTTTGCATACGTTGAGAGGCGGTCGATCAATTTTTGTTTCATAGCCATTCTCCTTTTAAAACATATTTAAGCAATACTATAATAACATAATTATGCAAAAAAATTCCTCCATACATTTGTGTATAGAGGAATTTTCGTATTACACGACCGAATAGTTTTTATGGGCAACGACTGTTAAATCGGATGGTGCACCGATCAACTCGGCATCGCGATCAGAGATACGAACGATGACTGAGTTTTCTAAAATTTTATGAATCGTGCCGGTCACTTCGTGGTCGTTTCGAACGAATGCAATTTTCTCATCCACTTGGCGCGCTGCGACGAAATCCGAAACCTTTTTTTCCCGTCTTGGAAATGACAATCGAATTCCCTCCCTCACCTTAGTGCGTCGAAAGTTAAAAAATCGTCCGAAACATACGATGGACGACGACAGTAAGGTTGTATTTGAATTAGATAATCCCTATCAACTCACTATGATTATACCACAAAATCGGTTATAATGCATGTTGGAATATTTTTACCCCGCAATCAAAAATTTTGACTTCATACCTTAAGGGGTATACAATAAATGTAAGAATAAACGAATAGGAGGCGATCCAAATGACGGATTATGATGCAAAAATCCGAAACCGTCTCAAACGTGTAGAAGGCCAAATTAAAGGCATTTTGCGCATGATGGAAGAGCAAAAAGAATGTAAAGATGTCGTCACTCAGCTTACGGCTGCTCGTTCCGCAATCGACCGTACAATCGGTGTTATCGTCAGTTCTAACTTGATCGATTGCATTCAACAAACCGATGGTGAAGAGCCTAAAACACAAGAGGAAATTGTTCAAGAAGCAGTGGATTTACTTGTGAAAAGTCGTTAATTTTAAAATCGATCCTCTCGACGATTGTGTTGAGAGGATTTTTTTCGTCAAATGATAAACACGTTAGTTGACGAGTGAAAATACGCTCGATATGATAATGAAAATAAAGAACGGAGGAATTGTTCATGACAGTACAACCGAGAACTGCTACGGAAGTGGCGGAAGCGATTTTAAATAGAGAAGAAATTTGTATATTAGACGTGCGCTCACGCGATGCGTTCGCTGATTGGAAAATAGAAGGTCCGGAAGTATGTTCGTACAACGTACCTTACAGTGAGATGAAAGAAGATCCTGAGGCGCATATTGCAGAGCTCCCAAAAGACCGTCCGATTCTCGTCGTATGCGCGAAAGAAATTTCGTCCGTGTACGCTGCGGAATTGCTTGAGCCGCTCGGGTATGATGTTTCCTATTTACAAGGTGGTATGCAGACGTGGAGTGAAGAGTTAGCTCCTGTTAAAGTGTATGAGGATGAGAATGTCGATGTTTATCAATTTATCCGTATCGGAAAAGGTTGTCTCTCGTACATGGTCATGTCAGGAGAGGAAGCACTCGTCGTCGACCCAGCACGATTTACAGACGTATATGTAAACTTTGCGAAAGAGCACGGTGCTCGCATTACACATATCGTTGACTCGCATTTACATGCGGACCACATTTCAGGAGGACGCATGTTAGCAAACGAAACAGGTGCTCAATATTACATTATGAAAAGTGAAGGGGCAGTGTTCGACTTTGAACCTTTAGAACATCATGATGAAATTCGCTTTGAGCAAGTGAAGTTAGAAGTGCTCGCAGTGAAAACACCTGGACATACACCGGGAAGCGTCTCATTTTTCGTCAATGATCGCTTGCTCTTTTCGGGAGATACGATTTTCGTTAGCGGTCTCGGTCGCCCAGATTTAGGGAATAAAGTGCGCGAATGGGCGGAAGATTTATTCGATACCGTTCAATCGAAAGTCGCTCAAATTGCAGATGATGTCATCGTTTTACCGGGACATTATGCCGATTTAAAAACCGAGTTGAACGAAAGTCGCTACATCGGAAATACGTTAGGTGCCATTCGTCAGCAAAATGAGAAAATGTTTGAAGCGTCAAAAGAAGAATTTTTATCGCAAGTAGAACGTTCAGCAAGTTCTGTGAAGCCACCGAACTTTGAACGTATTGTAGAATTGAATCGCGGTATGGAAGAAGCGTCAATTGAAGAATGGCAAGAGTTGGAGATTGGTCCGAACCGTTGCGCGGTTCACCACTCTTAAAAAAAGTCCGCCCACGAAATTCGTGAGGCGGACCATTTCTATTTCGAGCGAAAAGCAGCAGATACGCGCTTTTCTGTTTTTAAGTGGATGCGTTCAAAGTTTTCTCGGTGTTGATAAATCATCACGACTAACAGCCCGAGCGCAACCCAAAAACTTATGACGGAATGTTTCGTTAACGTTTCGACAATTAAAACGAGATACAACATGAGTCCACCGATTACGATATAGTCAGTTAACCACGTAATGATGAGGAATGCGGCGAGTGCGAACAAACCCCAATGCCAATCGAGTGCGAGCATCATGCCAATCATCGTCGCTGTACCTTTTCCACCGTTAAACTTCATCCATACGGGAAAGTTATGACCGATGACGGCAAATGTTCCGGTAAGCGTATATAAAAAAAACGATAAAGAAGGCTCAATCGAAGAAAATTGTTGAAGCAAAAGTGCCATCGTGCCAATAGCAATTGCCCCTTTTGAAATATCGACGACAGCAACTAATACGCCGTATCCTTTCCCGAGTTCAATAAATGCGTTAGAAGCGCCTGCATTTTTCGTGCCGAGCTCTTTTAAATTGCGACCAGATAAGCGACTTGCTAATATCGAGCCGTGTAATGAACCGAATAAATACCCGAGGACAATCGCAATACTGCTCCATAGAAGCATTAAAATCGCCTCCTTTTTCTTCTTATTATACTAAATAAGACATGTGTCGGTGAATAAAAAACAATATTCTAAATATTTTATAATTTCTCTTGACTTTCGAAAAGGTTTAATTATATACTATGTCACAAGATGGAAAACGACATAACAACACTCTTATCCAGAGAGGCGGAGGGACTAGGCCCTATGATGCCCGGCAACCGGTGAAATTTCACAAAGGTGCTACTTCCTACAGGTTTGACTACCTGGAAGATAAGGGGAGGCGAACAGAACTTACAACCCTCTTCTTATTTTGAGAAGGGGGTTTTCAATTTAGATTGAATCTCCCCAAAGCTCGTTCCATCAATGACTAGGAGGGAATTTCAATGACAAAAAACTATGGCAAAGAAACAATTTTACTTCACGCAGGACAAGAACCAGACCCTAATACAGGATCACGTGCTGTTCCGATTCACCGCACGACATCTTACGTATTTAAAAACTCACAACACGCACAAGATTTATTCGCTTTAAAAGAAGCGGGTAATATTTATACACGCATCATGAACCCGACAGTCGGTGTTTTTGAGGAACGGGTGGCACAAGCAGAAGGTGGAACAGCAGCGGTTGCTCTTTCTTCAGGAATGGCGGCAATCGCATTTTCAATTTTAAACATTGCGAGTGCAGGAGACGAAATTATCGCAGCGAGCAACTTGTACGGAGGTACATATAACTTGTTCGTGACGACACTTCCACGCTACGGCATTACAGTGAAATTAGTGGACGTTACGGACCCGAAAGCGTACGAAGCGGCAATTACAGATAAGACGCGTGCGATTTTCGCTGAAACAATCGGTAACCCAGGACTTCACGTTCTCGATATCGAAGCGATTGCAAAAATTGCACATGACAATGGCTTACCATTGCTTGTAGACAATACATTCCCTTCACCATACGGCTTGAATCCGATTGAGCACGGAGCGGACGTCGTCATCCATTCAGCAACAAAATGGATCGGCGGACACGGTACGACAATCGGTGGTGTCGTTGTAGACGCAGGGAAGTTTGACTGGACGCAAGGACGTTTCCCTTACTTCACAGAGCCGGATGAGTCATATCATGGTATCCGTTACGGTGTAGACGTACCAGAAGCAGCATTCGCAACGAAATTGCGCGTTCAATTGTTACGTGATTTCGGTCCAGCGCTCGATCCAGACAGTGCGTTCAACTTCTTACAAGGTCTTGAAACGTTGCACTTACGCGTTGACCGTCATAATGAAAACGCATTGAAAGTAGCGAAGCACTTACAAAATCATCCGCAAGTCGAGTGGGTCACATATCCAGGTCTTGAAGATCACCCATCTCATGACTTAGCGAAAAAATATTTGAAAAACGGTTACGGTTCAATCGTCGTCTTCGGTATTAAAGGAGGACGCGATGCAGGACGTGACGTCATCGATAACGTGGAAATCTTCTCACACGTAGCAAACGTAGGAGATGCGAAGTCATTGATCATTCACCCAGCATCGACAACTCACCAACAATTATCAGAAGAAGATTTGAAAAAAGCGGGAGTTCCAGAAGAATTAATCCGTTTATCGATCGGCTTAGAATCAGTAGAAGATATTATCGCTGATTTAGATCAAGCGATTGAAAAAGCGACATCGAAATAAAATAAAAGCGCTGCGACTGTAAAAGTCGTAGCGCTTTTTTAGCTTTGAGCGTATCGTCTCGCTTCCATTTCTTGCAAGCTTTCGCCTTCTTTTCGGAAGAAGCCGAACACATTGACCGTTTGCACGACGTTCGTGAAAGCGAACGGGTCGATTTCTTTAATAATTTGTTCTAAGTCGTACAGTTCGTAACGTGTGACGACGAGATATAGCATATCTTTTTCTCGTTTCGTATATGCACCCATCGCAGGCATGACTGTAATACCACGCACCATCCGTTCATGAATCGCTTTTTGTAACGCTTCGCCATTTTCGGTAATGATGAAGACCGTAAGTTTTTCGTGGCTCGTATGAATCGCATCGATCACTTTAGACGTTAAGTACAAGCCGACCATCGTATACAATGCGTTAGCTGGTTCGAATAACAGACCCGCACAGAAGACGATGACCGCGTTCATCGCAAAAAAGTAAATGCCGACAGGGCGATCTTTAATGCGCGCGAGAAGCATGACGACGATATCCATACCTCCTGTAGAAGCACCTAATTTCATCGTAATTCCAATACCGACTCCGATTAACGTTCCTCCTGCTACCGCATTTAAAATGATGTCATCTGTTAAAGAAATGACAGGAAGTATTTCTAGAAAGAATGTCGTAAAGCCGACCGAAATAATACTATAAATCGTAAATCCTTTTCCTACTTTAAACCAGCCTAAAATTAATACAGGAATGTTGAGAAAAAGGAGTAAAACACCGGTTCCCCAATTGAGGCCTAAAAACTGTTGAGCGACGGTGGAAATTAATTGTGCGACACCAGCGAACCCACTTGAGTAGACGTTGGCATTAATGAGGAAGAAGTTCAACCCCACTGCAACTAATAAAGCTCCGACAATGACTGTTCCAATCCGTTTTGACTCCATAAAAAACATAAGACCCCTCCTATTATATATAATGTTAATCGATTATCGCATAAAAAAAGTAAAAGAACAGTTAGATGAAAAAAGTAAAATAAATGAGAATTTTTTGAAATTTCGGCATGTGTTCACCTGAAAAAGACATAGGTTCAAAAGTATTAATTTGTAAAGTAAAGATTATTTAAAAGTAAGTGAAAATCAAAAGAAGAGCAAAAGAAAACAGAAAACGGTGAATAAACATTATTTTTTTGCATTTCAATAGGAAAGCGCTTGCAAATTGTAGCTAAATAGTTGATGATAATAGTGTATAATGTTCAATTTCAAAAAATTGGATAGGGACAAGGAGGAGGAAAAAATATGAAGAAAAAATCACTATTGTTTGCATTCCTTTTAGCGATGTTAACAGCTGTTCTCGTCGCTTGTGGGGGAGATGACAAACCGGCGGAAAAAGATGGCGATGCAGGCGAAAGCACTGGCTCGACAGACGCGCCGAAATTTATGAGCTTATTAACTGGTGGAACGAGCGGAACTTACTACCCACTAGGAGGCGGAATTGCGAAAGTAATTTCGGATGAAACAGGTATTCAAACAGACGCGGTATCATCAAACGCATCTGCAGATAATATTATGTCAGTTGAAGCGGGCGATGCGGAAATCGCGTTCGCACAAACAGACGTTGCAACGTATGCGGAAGAAGGAATTAACGCATTCGATGGAAACGCTGTGAAAAACGTCGTCGGTCTTGGAGCGCTTTACCCTGAAACGATCCAAATTGTAACGATTGGTAAATCAGGCATCACATCAATCGAAGACTTAAAAGGTAAAAAAGTATCGGTTGGAGCACCAGGTTCAGGAACATTCATCAACGCACAACAAATTTTAGAGTTACACGGAATCGATATTGAAAAAGATATCGACGCACAATATTTAGACTTCGGTGAATCGGCAGGCGGTATTCAAGATGGTAACATCGACGCTGCTTTCATCACGGCAGGAACGCCAACAGGTGCTGTTGAAGAATTAAAAGCATCTGCTGAAGTTGTTATTCTTCCGATGGATGAAGCAAAAATTGACGAGCTCGTAGCGAAGTATCCATACTACGCAAAAGACGTCATTGAAGAAGGAACGTACGGTTTGAAAGAAGATGTAACGACAGTTGCAGTAATGGCAATGCTCGTTGTATCACGTGATTTACCAGAAGATGTCGTATACGATATGACGAAAGCGTTATACGAAAATACAGACAAAATCGCACACGATAAAGCGAAATTCATCGATGCGAAAACAGGTTTAGACGGCGTTGGAATTGAAGTACACCCAGGTGCACAGAAATATTTCGACGAAGTGAACAAGTAAGAATGTAAGAAGGGCCGGTGTCGGTAAGCTGACGGATCCGGCTCTTTTTTTCTTCAATGGAGTTGTGAAAGAAATGAAAAAAATCGTCAGTATACTATTCGTAAGCGCAGTATGTATCGTTTTAATTATAATGTTTCCGTGGAAGCAAGCGCTCGTCTTTGAAGAAGGGCGGACGAAACAACAAGTCGCTTACTTACCGATGGCAGATGGGGATGCATTCGATATTATATTCGTTCATTCCATTCATTTAACGGATGTGACAGAATCTTACGTCGTGACAGGGCAACAAATCGAACAAAAAATGATTCGCTTTTCACAATACGGAATCGGTATGCCTGCAGAAGTTCATGAAGGGGAACGTTACGAATATAAAGATGGGATGCATCACTTATATGTAAACGATGTGTACTTCGATTCGATGAATATTCGAAATGGGAAGACCGTTTCGAATCATCGCCTCGTCGTGAAAAGACGAGGGGAACGAGAGAAACAATTGCAGTTTAACGATTACTTCGTTCCAGGAGATTGGTATGCTGTGTCGATTCAAAAATTATCATTATGGCAATTATGGAGAGGAGTGGAGATGCGATGACGAAAGAAGAAGTGAAACAACATGAACGAGAAGAAACAGATGAGCTGACGGAAGAAGAACGTCAAAAGTTGTTAGAGCAATACGATACGGAATCGAATACGCGTAATTTATCAGGGATTGTAGCATGGATCGTTTTCGGAACATTAATTGCATTTTCAATGTTCCAATTGTATACAGGAGCGTTCGGACAATATACAGCATTTATCCAGCGAACGGTCCACTTAGGATTCGCTTTAGTACTCATTTTTTTACTTTATCCAGCACGAAAAAATGGACCGAAAAATCGTATCTCTGTATTCGATTGGATTTTAGCAACATTATCTTTGATCGTTTGTAGTTATTGGCCTTTATATTATGAAACGCTCGTTCAAAAAATCGGGGGCATTTCAGACGTTCAATTTATTATCGGTGGAATTGCGATTTTACTCGTATTAGAAGCGTCACGTCGTGCAGTCGGATTACCGATCACGATTATTGCACTCGTGTTTTTAGCGTATGCGGTGTACGGTTCATATTTACCGGGATCACTCGCACATCGTGGATTAACATTCCGTCAATTAGTCGACGTTATGTTCTTTACGACAGACGGAATTTTAGGTGTACCGCTTAAAGTATCTTCTACTTATATTTTCTTATTTTTATTGTTCGGGGCATTCCTCGTTCAAACGGGAGTCGGAAATTACTTTAACGACCTAGCGATTACAATCGCAGGACGCCGTATCGGTGGACCAGCGAAAGTAGCCATTTTCTCAAGTGCTTTACAAGGAACGATTTCAGGAAGCTCTGTTGCGAATACGGTGACGACAGGTTCGTATACGATTCCGATGATGAAACGTCTCGGCTATCATAAAAACTTCGCCGGAGCGGTAGAAGCAGCAGCGTCCACAGGTGGACAAATTATGCCACCGATCATGGGAGCAGCAGCGTTCTTAATGATTGAGTTTGCGGGAGAGAGTTATTGGAATATCGCAAAAGCAGCACTCATTCCAGCAATTTTATACTTTGCGGGAATTTGGATTATGACACACTTTGAAGCGAAACGTCTCGGCTTACTCGGTTTGCCTGAAGATCAAATTCCGAAGGCGAAAACAGTATTGAAGAAAATTCATTTACTATTACCGATTTTCGTCATTATTATTTTATTGTATAACGGTGGCATGAGTATTGAGCGTGTCGCATTGTACGGTATTTTATCAACAATCATCGTCAGCATGTTCTTGAAAGAGACACGCATCGGATTCCGTGGAATTATTGATGCGCTCGTTTCTGGAGCGAAAACGGCACTCGGTGTCGCAGCTGCAACAGCGACAGCAGGTATTATCGTCGGTGTCGTAACGAAAACAGGACTCGGTTTAAAAATGGGGAATAGTCTCGTCGGATTAGCAGAAGCGATGTCGACGAACATCCAAATGCAATTAATGTTAACGCTCGTCTTTACGATGATCACATCGCTCATTTTAGGAATGGGATCACCGACGACAGCGAACTACATCATTACATCAACGATTGCGTTACCAGCGCTATTTGCATTAAATGCGGCGTTACCGATTGAAATTCCAGTATTGGCGATGCACATGTTCGTCTTCTACTTCGGAATTGTAGCGGATATTACGCCACCTGTAGCACTCGCCGCCTTTGCTGCGACCGGTATATCGAAAGGTGACCCGATAAAGACCGGATTTAACGCAGCGAAACTAGCGATTGCTGCCTTCATCATTCCGTACATGTTCGTCTTGCAACCGCAGTTGCTCATGATCGATACGACAATTTTAGAAGTATCATTCATTTTAGCGACAGCGATTATCGGAATGATCGGAATCGGTGCAGGAATGATCGGTTTCTGGTATGTAAAATTAAAAGGATACGAACGATTCCTCGCCGTCATTAGTGGATTAATGTTAATTTATCCAGGGCTTGCGACAGACGGAATTGGGCTTGCGATTTTCATCGCACTTCTCCTCGTTCAAAGAAAACGCGGGAAAGAAGATGGGCCGAAAGCAGAAGTCGTTTCTGCATAATAGAAAACCACCTTTTTCAGTCATAATGAACTGAAAAAGGTGGTTTTTTAATCTTCATCTTTAATGTCTCGGTCAGGTGGGAGTGGTTCGCTCCAATAGTCCGCAATTTTTTGTTTCATTTGTTCGAGCTGTTCGAAATAAAGGTTGAACTGTTCGCGGTTGACGAGCAACTGTGTCCCATCATCGACCGCTCGAATTTTTCCTTCGTAAATGTACTTC
>JASLHQ010000091.1 GCA_030152265.1 Savagea sp. | reverse complement strand
TTACAGCTATTCGGTTCAGGTGTTGTCGATAGTTCTTGTGCAGGAGGGGCAATTGCTTTCAACATTTCTAATCGAGATTTCGTTAAAGATGCAGACACACCTAAATTGGCTAATTGTAACAAAATCGTTTTTAAATTATTTTTCTCTTTCATCTCTTTGCCACGACCTTCCTTCTGTTTGTAAATGAGAGAAATTTCTCCATTCACTCCGTACATTTTAGTAGCACTCTTATCATACCACGATTTCAGTCGTTCAAACGTTTCATTTCTGTTACAATATTGTTTTTCTGTAAACAAACTTTCTCTTTGACATACCCTAACGGGGTACATTATACTGAACGTAAATCATGAAAGGGGCGTTTACGATATGGCTGAAGCTGAAACTTGTCGAAAAAGTCACCACCCTGAACATGTAAAGACGAATTTAACACATCGACTGAACCGCATCGAAGGACAAATTCGCGGCATTAAGCGCATGGTCGATGAAGACGTCTATTGCGATGATATTATTACGCAATTATCGGCGACGCAATCCGCTTTAAATAGTGTCGCTGCTATTTTACTCGATGGCCATTTAAAGGGCTGTGTCAAAAATCGACTCGCTGAAGGCGATGAAACGATTTTAGACGAACTCGTGACTACGATGACAAAATTAATGAGAAAGTAGGGATACAAATGGAACATATTCAATTTCAAGTAGAAGGGATGTCTTGTGGGCATTGCGTCAATGCGATTGAAACAGCTCTTTCAAAAGAAGTCGGCGTACAATCTGTACAAGTGAATTTAGATGAAGGTACGGTTATGATTGATTACAACGCTGATCAAGTTTCTGAATCAACGCTCTCACTCACGATTGAAAATCAAGGGTTCGATGTTGTCGAATAACGTTACTGCGGTATTACCCGCAGTTTCTTTCTCACAAAAATATACCCCCTAAGGGTACATAGGAAGTGATACAATGATTCAACAATTTCAAGTGAAAGGGATGACGTGCGCTGCCTGTTCGAACCGTGTCGAAAAAGGATTAAATGACTTAACTGATGTGAAAGCGACCGTCAATTTTGCGACAGAAAAAGCACATGTCGAGTACGACCCGAAAAAAGTGTCATTCGAAGATATCGAACAAAAAATTCAATCTCTCGGCTATGACATCATTTTAGAAGAAGCACAATTAGATATTATCGGCATGACGTGTGCAGCTTGTTCGGGACGAATCGAGCGCGTATTAAATCGAGACCCTCGCATCGAATCTGCCGCCGTGAACTTAGCGCTCGAAACCGGAACAATCCGCTACAATCCCGAAGAAATTTCAATCGAGGATATTACAGAAAAAATTCGCAATATCGGGTTTGATGCTGTATCGAAAGAAACGAGTGCTCCTCGTGAAAAAGATGGTGAAACAGAGAAGAAGAAACGACAACTGCTATTGTCTATCGTTTTAACGTTCCCTTTATTGTGGACGATGTTTAGCCACTTTTCTTTCACTTCATTCATCTACGTACCAGCTATTTTATTAAACCCGTATGTCCAATGGGCGCTCGCGACACCCGTTCAATTTATTATCGGAGCGAATTTTTATAAAGGTGCGTACTATTCACTAAAAAATAAAAGTGCCAACATGGATGTGCTCGTCGCACTCGGTACGTCCGCTGCTTATTTTTATTCCGTATATCTCGTATTTCAAGATCCACATCACGGACTATACTTCGAAACGAGCGCGATGTTAATTACGCTCATTTTACTCGGGAAATATTTTGAAGCGAAAGCGAAAGGTCGTTCATCAGATGCGATTCGTTCACTCATTCAAATGCAACCGACAACTGCGACACTCATTCGGGACGGCGAACATATCGAAGTGCCGATCCAAGAGGTCGGACTCGATGATATTTTACTCATTCGTGCAGGAGAAGCAATTCCTGTCGACGGAGTCATCGTCGAAGGAGAAACGACGATCGATGAATCGATGTTGACGGGAGAAAGTATGCCTGTGCATAAGTCTAGTGGCGCAGAAACATTCACCGCGACGATTAATACGGGAAACCCAATTCGCATACGTGCGAACAAAGTCGGCAAAGATACGATGCTTTCTCAAATTATTAAAATCGTCGAAGAAGCACAAGGCTCGAAAGCGCCAATCCAACGTTTAGCGGATCAAATTTCAAATGTTTTTGTCCCGATTGTCGTCGGAATTGCATTGCTTACATTCGTCATTTGGTATATCATAGTCAGTCCTGGCGATTTTGCCACAGCGTTAAAAAGTACGATTGCCGTTCTCGTCATCGCTTGCCCTTGTGCACTCGGACTCGCGACCCCGACTTCCATTATGGCAGGTTCTGGACGCGCCGCGGAGTACGGCATTTTGTTTAAAACAGCTGAAGCGATGGAACGTGCGAAAGACGTTGATACAATCGTCTTTGATAAAACGGGAACGATTACAGAAGGTCGCCCAACAGTTACGCATTTCGAGACGACCCGCGCTCAAGCGAAACTTCTTTCCGCTATCGTCTCCATTGAACGAGAATCTGAGCATCCTTTAGCGACCGCTATCGTGCGTTACGGAGAAGAACAAAACATTCCGTTCGTTCCGATCGAGCAATTCCAAACGATTATGGGGAAAGGTGTTTCCGCCATTGTCGATGAAGAAATTATTCACATCGGAAATAAAACATTAATGGATGAACATCATGTCGTATTGCCTAACGACTTATCCACAGTGGATAAGTATCGAACAGAAGGGGAAACCGTCATGTATATCGCCGTAGACGGGAAATATTGTGGTTTCCTCACTGTTGCAGATCCGATTAAAGAAGGGGCTGTCGAAGCGATTCAACAGTTGCATGAAGCGGGTTATTCAACGATGATGCTCACTGGAGATAATGAAATGACCGCTCAAGCAATCGCTAAAAAAGTCGGCATTAAAGAAGTAATCGCCGACGTTCTTCCGACAAATAAAGCAGAAACGATCGACTTATTAGAATCGAGTGGACTGCGCGTCGCAATGGTCGGAGATGGCATTAATGACGCCCCGGCGCTCGCTCGTGCTTCCATCGGGATCGCGATGGGAACAGGAACAGACATCGCCATTGAAGCGGCGGACATTACGTTAATGCAAGGAAATATTTCACTCGTTCCGAAAACATTCCGCATGAGCGCAGCAAGTGTGCGCAATATTAAACAAAACTTATTTTGGGCACTCGCTTACAACTCGCTCGGCATTCCAATCGCCGCGATGGGCTTACTCGCTCCTTGGGTCGCTGGTGCTGCGATGGCATTCAGTTCAGTATCCGTCGTATTGAACGCTTTACGACTCCAAAAAATTAAGTTGTGAACATGTGCATAACTTTATATGTAAAGAAACAGCATGCGTGAAACAATCGCATGCTGTTTTGCATCTTTATACATTTTTACACTTTCCGAAATTTTCGTACTTTTCCGTTTCAATTTTGTTATAATATTCAACGCGTCAAAATTTATTCAAATTTGAAAGGAGAATTCTTTTGGCACAACGTGAACACTTTTCCAATAAGCTCGGATTTATGCTCGCTGCAGCAGGTAGTGCAGTCGGACTCGGTGCCATTTGGAAGTTTCCTTACATGGCAGGCAGCAATGGAGGCAGTGCTTTTATTATTTTATTCATTCTTTGTATGCTCCTCATTAGCTTACCTGTCTTAATCGCAGAATTTATGATTGGCCGTCGTGGACAAGCCGATGCGATTACATCATTTAAACGACAAGCACCTAGTACTCCTTGGTACCTCGTCGGTTATTTAGGGACGATTACATCCGCGCTCATCTTATCTTTCTACAGTGTCGTTGGCGGGTGGATTTTAAGCTATTTAGTTCGAGCTTTACTGTTTCAACTAAAATCAACAGAAAGTACTTCATACGACACATTGTTTCAATCGATCATTCAAAACCCTTGGGAAATGATTATCGCACAAGGTGCATTTTTCCTCATTACGATTTTCATCGTACAAGCAGGAATTAAAAGCGGTATTGAAAAAGCGAGTAAAATTATTATGCCTGCTCTTTTCATTTTCTTCGTCATTTTAGCGATTCGTTCTTTAACATTGCCTGGAGCGATGGAAGGTGTCCGCTTCATGTTCGTCCCTGATTTTTCAAAAATTACTGGAGAAACAGTCTTACTTGCATTAGGACAAGCCTTTTTCACTTTAAGTGTCGGAATTTCAATCATGATTACGTACGCTTCTTATTTAGGGAAAAATGAAAATATTGCAGGAACTGGCGTGAACGTCGCTTTAATGAACGTCTTCATTTCCATATTGGCTGGACTCGTCATCTTCCCCGCAGTATTCGCTTTAGGATTTAAAACAGATGAAGGACCTGGACTCGTCTTCGTCATTTTGCCAGCAGTATTCGAACAGATCCCATTCGGCAATTTCTTTTTAATTATTTTCTTTATTTTATTATTGTTCGCGACATTAACGTCTGCGATGTCATTGCTTGAAATGGTCGTATCTGTCGTCGTGAAAGACCGTCCTAAACGTCGTGTGCGCGTCACATGGTTACTCGGACTGTTCATCTTTATGATCGGAATTCCGAGCGCCTTATCGGAAGGTGTTCTTTCTCATATTCGAATCGGTTCTCAATCGATTTTTGGGTTTATGGAATTTTTAACGAACAATATCGGAATGCCGATCGGCGCGTTACTCATTTCTTTATTCGTCGGCTATTACTACACGACGAACGAATCAAAAACAGAACTGCAGACGAAACCATTCTTCTATACGATGTGGATCGTTTCTGTTCGCTTTTTAGCACCGATTGCGATACTTATCATTTTTATCGCCGGAATTTTCTTTTAATTCAAGGAATGTTTGATAAAATGACATACAGGATGGAAGTTCTTCCGTCTGTATGTCATTTTTTGTTATTTTCACTTCATGTAGTGAGAGTATGTTTAGTACAAATAGGGTATTCATTTTCTATTGATTTATTTTGAGTGAAAGTAGGAGATTATATGAAAAAATCAATTTTACTTCTTATGTCTGTTCAATTTTTCGTGTATCTCGGCTTCGGAATTATTATTCCGATTTTACCTGAAGTCGTCGTTGCGGAAAATTATTCTGAAGTACATGTCGGAGGCTTGTTGACGATTTACGCACTCGCTTCCTTCTTCACTGCGCCATTATGGGGAAAGTTGTCCGATAATACAGGACGTAAAAAACTTATTTTAACCGGACTCGTCGGATTTAGTGCGAGCTTCTTTTTATTCGCACTCTTCATGGATAATTTAACATTGCTTTACGTTTCGCGTATCGTCGGCGGTGTGTTCTCTGGAGCGCTCTACACAGCTGTTACAGGATTTGTAGCGGATTTAACGGATGAAGAAAACCGAAATAAATATATGGGCTTGCTCGGTATGTCGATCGGACTCGGGTTCATCTTCGGGCCTGCAATCGGTGGCGTACTCGGCGATTACAGCTTCCAACTTCCGTTTATCGCATCAGGAATTTTGACACTCGTTTTATTCGTATACGCTTCGATCGTCTTAAAAGAACCAGCACGACGTGGAGACGCAACGAAACGTGCCATCGTTCCAGAAGGTGCAAGCAAGCTTTGGAAATACCGCATTCGTTATTTATTTTTACTCTCTTTCTTCATCACATTTTTACTCGCTGGAATCGAAGCGACATTCCAATTATTCCAAATGTCTAAAATCGACATTACACCGAAACAAGTCGGTTACTTATTTATGGCAAGTGGCTTCGTCGATGCGTTCATTCAAGGTGGCGTCGTACGTCGCGTGAAAAACGGAACCGAAACGAAATGGATTTTTGGCGCTCAAATTATTACAGCGATCGGGCTGTTGCTCATTCCATTTACGAACAGCTTATTCTTCGCAGGTTTTGCATTAAGTGTGTTCACTGCAGGTAACGCGCTCGGACGTACTGTGCTCGTCTCTCTCACTTCTAAAGAGTCTGGTGGACGCTACGGTACAGCAGCAGGTATGGCGTATTCGATGGATAATATGGGACGTATTTTCGGACCGTTACTATTCGTCTTCTTATTCACAAAATTAGAGGGACAAATTTATTACATTTCCGCAACGATTGCGATACTATCCCTTCTCTTACTCATCTTGTTCAACCGCTCTTCTCATTCATTAAAAGAAATAGCGAAATAGTAATGACATAAGCAAAGAAACCGTCCTTTTCGGATGGTTTCTTTCGTTTCATTCAGTAAAAACTACTTTTTTCCATGAATTTCGCTATACTAAGAAGAAGGGAATGAAGTTTTAAAGGAGGAATGGCATTCAAATGACTAGCTTAATTAGTTTGACCGTCGCAAGTGTTTTAATTATTAACATCTTTTTAGCGATTGCACTCATTTTTTTAGAACGACGAGACCCTGCTGCGACATGGGCTTGGTTACTCGTGTTATTTTTTATCCCTATTTTAGGGTTCGTCATTTATTTATTACTCGGGCGTCGATTGCGTAAAAAGCATTTATTCCGTTGGGAAGGCCAAAGTAAGATTGGGATTGAAAAACTGATTGACTATCAAATGGCTGCGATTGAAAAAGGCTCTTTTGAATTTCGCAATCCCGAAACGAAATATTATGATGATATGATTTTTATGCATTTACGCAACAATCATGCTGTCTTAACACAAGATAATGCGATTGAAATTTTTGACGATGGGAAGGAAAAGTTTGAAAAGCTTTTAGAAGATATGGAACAAGCGAAAGATCATATCCACGTCCAATATTACATTTTCCGTTTAGATGATCTCGGCAAGCGTATTGTGGATGTTTTAATTCGAAAAGCGAAACAAGGCGTGAAAGTGCGCGTTTTATATGACGATATCGGTTCACGCGGTGTACGCAAAAAAGATTTCCAAGAACTGCTCGATTTAGGTGGAGAGGTCGGCGTCTTCTTCCCATCTATTTTGCCTTTAATTAACCCGCGACTCAATTACCGAAACCACCGCAAAATCGTCATTATCGACGGTCGCATCGGATATATCGGCGGCTTTAACGTCGGGGATGAATATTTAGGTTTAGCGAAAAAGTTTGGCTATTGGCGCGACACTCATCTTCGCATCGAAGGAAGTGCTGTTCATCCGCTTCAAACTCGTTTTATTTTAGACTGGACGCAAGCTTCTGAAACGCATGACATTCAATATGCAGATCGTTACTTCCCTGTCATTCCACAAAAAGGAGATGTCGCTGTGCAAATCGTCTCCAGTGGGCCAGACTCTGAATGGGAACAAATTAAAGACGGCTATTTAAAAATGATTTACCAAGCACGAGATTATATTTACATTCAAACACCGTACTTCATTCCAGATGCAAGCTTTATCGATGCGGTGCGAATCGCTTGTCTTTCAGGTGTGGACGTGCGCATTATGATTCCGAATAAGCCTGACCATATGTTCGTTTACTGGGCGACATATTCTAATGTAGGAAAGTTATTAAAAGCAGGAGCTCGCGTATACATTTACGAAAAAGGATTTATTCACGCGAAGCAAATCGTCGTCGATGATCGAGTTTCAACAGTCGGTACCGCGAATATTGACATGCGGAGTTTCAAGTTAAACTTTGAAGTGAACGCCTTTATTTACGATAAAAACGACTCACATCGACTCGCTGAGCTATTTGAAAAAGATATTCTCGATAGTTCAGAATTGACGTATGAACTGTATTTACAACGTACGAATATGATTAAAATTAAAGAATCGATTTCTCGCCTCATTTCACCGATTTTATAAAAAAAGCTGTGTCTACTTGAATGTTTTTCACAACATTTTGTAGACACAGCTTTTTTATTCAATTAATCCTAAATATTGTTCTAATGTAAT
>JASLHQ010000088.1 GCA_030152265.1 Savagea sp. | reverse complement strand
TGTTCGGACCCTGCATCTGAGCTATTATTGCACGCAGCTAATACAAACACTGCGAGTATACTTACGAGCCATTTCATTCGTTTCATCATCATTCTCCTTTCTCTTCTGTTCATTATATAACGTTTATATGAATGGTTCACGAAAATTAAAAAGAAGAGCAACTAAAGTTACTCTTCTAAAAGTTCATTTACTTCACTTCGACCCAACCGTTTTTAATCGCCATAACGACCGCTTGCGTACGGTCATTGACGTTCATCTTTTGTAAAATGCTTGAAACGTGGTTTTTCACTGTTTTTTCAGAAATGAACAACGTTTCACCGATTACTCGGTTACTTTGTCCATCTGTCAACAATTGAAGCACTTCACATTCACGTTTCGTCAATAAGTGTAATGGGCGACGAATTTCCGCTTGTTGGAATGAGCCTTTATGTTCACGTTCACTTAAGCGGCGAAATTCTTGTACTAAGTTATGTGTAATTTTCGGATGCAAGTAAGAGCCACCGTTCGAAACTACTTTAATCGCTTGAACGATTTCGCCCGCGTCCATTTCTTTTAACATATAACCGAGCGCGCCTGATTTTAAAGCATGTGTTACATACGTTTCGTCGTCGTGAATTGAAAGCATGATCACTTTCGCATCCGGGAATTGACCAATTAATTGTTCTGTCGCTTCAACACCGTTCATACGTGGCATATTAATATCCATCAATACAACATCTGGCTGATGCTCCATATATAAATCAATAACATCCGTACCATCGTCACCTTCTGCAACGACATCGAATGATTCTTCAAAATCTAAAATACGTTTTACGCCTTCTCTAAACAGTTGGTGGTCATCAACTATTAAAATCGTCGTCATGTTGTTTCCCTCCATTATTCTCATTCTTTAATCTCTTTTATCATCGTCTCTTGATCGATTGGGATTTGGATAAATACGGTCGTACCTTCTCCAATTTTTGAATCGATGCGGATAGTCCCTTTTAATAATTCTATTCTCTCATGCATTCCGATTAAACCAAATGTTTTATCTTTTATCTCTTCTTTGGCAAACCCTTTCCCATTATCCTTAACGACAATATTCATTGTATCATGAAGCCATTCTAGTTTCACCCAAATATCCTTTGCTTCCGCATGTTTTAGAGCATTAGAAACAGATTCTTGTATAAGCCTAAAGGCCGATGCTTCGAAATTCGAATCGAACCGCTTATCTGGACCTTTCGACATAAAATGGATATATACCCCTTCGTTATAGCCCATCATCTTTTTCAAATACTTTTTCAACGTAGGAACGAGGCCTAAATCATCGAGTGCCATCGGACGTAAATCGTATATAATCCGTCTCACTTCATGCAAAGCTTCTCTCGCAAGTTCCCTTAAATCTCGCAGCTCTTTTATGACGTTCTCATCTGTTTTTGGGTTGCACATTTGTTCAATTAAACCTGTTCGTAACGAGACGTTCGCTAACAATTGGGCAGGTCCGTCGTGAATTTCGCGAGACAGTCGCTTACGTTCTTCTTCTTGCGCTTGAATAATTTTAATCGCGAATTCTTGACGTTGACGCGCTGTTTCTAAAGCAGGACCAACTTCTTTCAAATCGCTCATTAAATATGTTAACACGGTAGACACTTGATTCGCTAACTGATCTGCTCGTTCAATCGTCTTTAACAAGTCGACGAGACGTCTCTCTAAATCATCTCGACGTTTGCGTAGTTGCTTTTCTTCTAAGCGATTGATCGATAATTGTACGACGAGATCATTCGCTATTTCATACGCTCGCTTCAATTCATTTTCTGTAAACTTCTCGAAGTTTTTTGATACTTCAGCTAATCGTCGGCGTGATTTTCGTGTCAACTCTTCTAACTCATCCCCACGATGAATGACTTTTTCTGTTTCTCGCTGCACTTCTTCTAATTCTTGTTTTAATGCTTCATAATTTTTACGTGTCTGTTCACTAATCGAAAAAATGTCTTTCTTTGAGTTATCCATTACTTTTAACATGTTCTCGAAAACAGACTCTAATCGTTGAACATCGATATTTCTTTCTTTTGTCATACCTTTCCTCCAAATCTCTTCCTCTTTCACGGCGATAAGCTGAAGATGTTGCAAGTCACACGAATACCTTATACACTTTGTATTAATTATACCATGCCTACACACGCGTCACAGCGTTTTGAACATTACGTTTACATTACAGAAAACGGAGGATTTCAATGAGAGACAATTACTATACAGTGAAAGAATACGGTACAGATGAAATTATCATTCAAAAATCACGATTCATCGCTTATGTGAGTCGTGTCGAAACAGAAGAAGAAGCGAATGAATTTATCGACTCTATTAAGAAAAAACATTACGATGCAACGCATAACTGTTCAGCTTACGTCGTCGGTCCAAAGCAACGCTTTCAAAAAGCGAATGACGACGGCGAACCTTCTGGTACGGCAGGCGTCCCTATACTTGAAGTACTATTAAAACAAAATTTGGAAGACACAGCAGTCGTCATTACCCGCTACTTTGGGGGAATTAAACTAGGAAGTGGTGGCCTAATTCGTGCCTATGGACAATCTACTACCGTCGGAATCGAAGCTGCCGGCGTCGTCTTGCGCAAAAAATTTCACCTCATGACAGTTAATATCGACTATACGTGGCTCGGCAAAATTGAAAACGAAGTGAGACAGTCGAAATATGACCTGAAAGAAATCGTCTACCTCGATGATGTTCAACTTCAAATTTACGTCGATCCACAAGACGAGCAGGAGTTCACAGAATGGATTACGAACATGACGAGTGGACAAGCTGAAATCGAAATTGCCGAAACATTATTTTTAGAAATCCCTCGTACGTAACGCTATTTAATAAAATGTTCGTTTCACTTTTTAGAAAAAAAGAAGTATAATGTTTTGAAGCGTGTAATTGCATATGTATGCAAATTTTGTTTTAAACTCAAAATGCTTTATAAGGAGGATCACCGTTGGAACGATCTAATTTTCAAAAACAACAACGTTCTAAGAAGCGAACACGAACAGCCTTAAAAGTGACTTTACTCATCTTTGCCACTGCTTTTCTTTTCGTTGTCGGCTACTTCGCTATGCTGTATCAAAAAGCACAAGTCGCTGCTGACAATGCTTTTGAGGCGATTGAAGAACGTCCGAAAACAGCTATTTCTCGTGATGAGAAAGTTCAGCCAGCGAAAGATAACGTATCTATATTATTATTAGGTGTCGACGATAGTGAAGCACGAGGACAAGGTGACGAACATAGTCGAACAGATGCTATTATGCTGGCGACACTTAACCCTAAAGAACGCTCAGTAAAACTCGTGAGTATTCCACGTGACTCTTACATATATATTCCTGACATCGGCAAAAAAGATAAAATTGCACACGCTCACTTGTACGGAGTCCGTTCAACTGTCGAATCACTCGAACAATTACTCGAAATTCCGATTGATTACTACTTAAAAATGAACTTTAATGCTTTCATTGACGTAATCGATGAACTTGGTGGTATTGAAGTAGAAGTCCCTTACGAACGAATTGAAAAAGACGAAAATGACGGCAATAGTATACATTTAATGCCAGGATTACAAACGTTAGACGGGCGTCATGCCTTAGCTTTAGCACGTACTAGAAAATTAGATAGTGACGTCGACCGCGGAAAACGTCAACAAATGATCGTAGAAGCGATGATTGATAAAGCTGCTTCTGCCTCTGCTGTTTTCAAATATGGTAACGTTATCGAGGCAATCGGCAACAACATGAAAACAAATATGACATTTAAAGAAATGATGTCATTTATCGAATATGGAAAAGGCGGTTTACCACGCATAGACAATTACGTACTTGAAGGTGAAGACGATTGGACATACGGTTACTACTACTTAATTAGTGATGAAAGTCTTTCCGACTTAAAATTTGTCTTACAAAGACATTTAGGTATTAAAAAAAATGATTCCTCTACAATTTCTACAAATATTACTGAATCTACAGTAAATAATTAAAAAGCGCATTGTGCTCAAATTATAACGAGTACAACGCGCTTTTTCATTTGTTTGTATGTTGTGAAATTTACTTTCCTATACTGCGAACAAAATTCAAAATTGGTTTGTAATTCTTTCCAGCAAGACCGATAATCTCTACGAACAATTCAATAGCTATGAGGATGACCGCTAATAATAATATCGCTCCCCACAATGTCGCTTGTGAGAATAAGATCGCTGCGACACCGAATAAAATGGCAATTGTATAAATGATCAGTACCGTTTGACGATGAGAAAATCCAAAATCGAGCAAACAGTGATGTAAATGCGATTTGTCAGGTGCTGAAATCGGTTGTTTCATACGGATGCGGCGCACGATGGCGAAAAATGTATCCGAGATTGGAACACCGAGCATAATGACCGGAATGATTAACGATACGACCGCAATATTTTTAAATCCTGAAAGCGCGAGTACCGAAATCATAAATCCTAAAAAGAGCGAGCCCGTATCCCCCATGAAAATTTTCGCTGGGTGGAAGTTGTAAAATAAAAATCCGAGTGCGCTCGCAGCGAGTACTGCTGCTGTCGTCGCGACGAATACATCGCCCATAATGATTGCCATGATCGACATCGCAACTAGTGCGATCGCCGAAACTCCTGCTGCTAGTCCGTCCAGTCCATCGATTAAATTGATCGCGTTCGTAATTCCGACAATCCATAAAATCGTAATCGGAATGCTGAACCAACCGAATTGTAACTCTCCGAAAAATGGTAAGTTAATAAATTGAATTTGCAACCCGCCCCAAATGACGACAAGTGCTGATGCAATTTGTCCAAGCATTTTCGCTCGTGGTGTAATGTCCAATAAATCATCTAAAAATCCAGTTAAAATGATGAGTGTCGCTCCTAAAACGATGTAGAGCGCATGCTCATCTGTCGGTCTAGAAACGATAAAGCCTGCTAAAAAGGCTAAGAAAATCGCTAAACCTCCAATTCGTGGCATCACGCGAACGTGTACTTTACGATAGTTTGGCTTATCGACCGCTCCGATTCGATAAGCGAAGCGAATGACGAGCGGCGTAAAAATGAGCGCTCCGATAAAAGCCGTAAGCAAAGCAACGTAAATCATGTTCTTCCTCCTCATAATCCTTCTATTCTATTTTTATACGAAGACATAATCATCCATTTTATTTTTTATCATTATAGCATATTTGCGAGACGTTAAACCATCTTAAACATCGTGTTCAATCGTCTCTCCAATTATAGACGTTCCGTTTTCACAAAAGTTTCATTTCCAATTGGAAGTCTTTCCATACAAAAAGTAGTCTTTCTCGTCATAGTTTGATAAAATTAAAGTGATATCCATTGCGGATTTAAAAGGAGCTAATGAATCGATGTTATCTTTTATTAAAAATTTATTTAATGCTGATGTGAAACAACTTCGTCAGTATCGAAAAATCGTCGACAAAATTAATCATTTAGAAAGTAAATATGAACCTCTTACGGATGCCCAGCTGCGTTTAAAAACTGCTGAGTTTAAACAGCAACTCGCAGACGGAGCAACGATTCAATCAATCATTCCTGACGCATTTGCCGTCGTACGCGAAGCTTCAAAACGTGTGCTCGGCATGCGTCATTTTGACGTTCAGTTAATCGGTGGTCTCGCTTTAACTGAAGGTAATATAGCTGAAATGCCAACGGGAGAAGGAAAGACTCTCGTCGCTTCTCTTCCATCGTACGTACGTGCACTTGAAGGTAAAGGCGTTCACGTCATTACGGTGAACGACTACCTCGCGAACCGTGACTACGATCAAATCGGACAAATTCATCGCTTCCTTGATTTAACAGTTGGCTTAAACGTTCCGATGATGGAAGCTGAAGATAAAAAACAGGCATATGAAGCTGACATTACGTACGGAGTCGGAACAGAATTCGGATTCGACTACTTGCGTGATAACATGGCACAAAACATTTCAGATCGCGTTCAACGCCCGTACCACTTTGCGATTATTGACGAAGTCGATAGTGTTCTCATTGACGAAGCAAAAACACCGCTCATCATCGCAGGTAAAATGGCCGCTGATGCCGACTTACACCACGTAGCCGCAATGCTCGCTCGACGTTTCAAACGCGAAGAAGATTTCGAGTTTGATGACTTAACGAAAGCAGTTAACTTAACGGATCAAGGAATCGAAAAAGTAGAAGCAGCATTCGGTATTGACAACTTGTATGATTTAAATCACCAAACGTTATACCATTACGTCATCCAAGCAGTACGTGCACATGTCATTTTCAAAAAAGACGTCGATTACATCATTAAAGAAGGCAAAATCGAACTCGTCGACATGTTCACCGGTCGTATTTTAGAAGGGAGAACATTATCTGACGGACTTCACCAAGCGATCGAAGCGAAAGAGAAAGTCGAAATTACAGAAGAAAATAAAGCGCAAGCACAAGTGACGATTCAAAACTACTTCCGCATGTACCCACACTTAAGCGGAATGACAGGTACGGCAAAAACACAAGAAAAAGAATTTTTAGAAGTGTACGGTATGCGCGTCGTTCAAATTCCGACAAACCGTCCGAAACGACGAATTGATCATCCGGATAAAGTATTTTTAACGACGAAACAAAAATACGAAGCGATGGCGAACGAAGTGGAAAAACGTCACAAAACAGGACAGCCGATCCTCGTCGGAACGACGTCAATTTTACAATCGGAAGAAGTTGCGAAACATCTCGATAAAAAGAAATTAAAATACAACTTACTCAACGCGAAAAGTGTCGAACAAGAAGTGTTTTTAATTTCACAAGCAGGACAACTCGGTCATATTACGGTCGCTACGAATATGGCTGGACGCGGAACGGATATTCAACTCGGTGAAGGAGCACATGATGCTGGCGGACTATTCGTACTCGGTACAGAAAAACACGAAAGCCGACGCATTGATAATCAATTGCGTGGACGCTCTGGTCGCCAAGGTGACCCTGGGGAAACACAGTTCTTCCTCTCTCTCGAAGATGACATGTACGTCCGTTTCGCTAAAGAAGACGTAGAAAAATTCCGAGCGAAAGTGAAAACAGACGATGACGGTCTCATCTTGAACGAGGACATTCATGAACTGACAGAACGTACACAGCGTATCGTAGAAGGTTCACACTTCTCAATGCGTGAATACAACTTAAAATTAGACGACGTCATTAACGACCAGCGCGAAGTCATTTACAACTTGCGTAACCGCGTCATCGCACGCGAAGGTCTCGTCGAATTGTTGACGACGATGCTGAAAGAAGCTTCAGACTTCGTCATTTACGACAGCTGTCCGGATGATGAAATTCCTGAAAACTACGATTACGAGCGCATCCAACATACGATGAACGGGTTATTACTAGAACCAATCGAACTACCTCATCCGGTCGAAAACCGTCAAGAAATTTTTGACACGTACAAACAACCGATCGAAGACTTGCTCGATTTCGTCCAAAACTTTGAGTCGAACGAACGTGTCTTAGACATGATTCCACAAGTGATGTTGCAACATATTGACTACATGTGGGTGAAACATTTAGAAGTGATGACACGTCTCAAAGAAGGAATTGGATTACGCTCTTATGGACAAGAAGATCCGATGCGTATTTATCAACGTGAAGGATTGCAGTTGTTTGCGAATGCGTTCCAAGAAGTACGACGCAACATCGCAGCAGATACGACGAATTTCATGAAAGAAATTCATACATTACAGGAGGCGAATCAATAATGAAATTGTTTAATTTTTTCAAGAAAACAGAGGCAAAAGGGAAAGAACGTGCGATAGAATCTTACGAATTACTCGCAAAAAAGAGTGAGGAAAAAAGCTCCCAAACGAAAGATATTACGACAAAATTATCTTTACACGAAAGCTGGAACATTAGCCAAGAGCAAATGTACGTTTTCCGCTTTTTAGCGAATGAACTTCAACCTTTAAAACAAAATCAACTTTCTTTATCAGGGATCGACATGGAGCGCGATAGTGACAACAACTTGCTTGTCAAATCATTTTTACGTTCGACAGTGACAGAATCTGTCCGACTTCAAGAAGTGGAACTCGTCCTTTTCGATAAAGAAGGTAAAATCGTTGCCGCTCAAAAATTCGACCTAGAAGAGCTCGGCTATTTACCACCAAACACAGCACGCCCTTGGGTATTCGTCTTCGATGCAGCGAATGTTAAATTAGAAGAAGATATTTTAGAAGACGGTTGGTCACTCGCATTCAACATCGAATCGATGCGTGAACATATGTTAGATCTCGAACCTTCATGGAAAGAAAATTTAACGAAAGAACAAATTACGATGCTCGAAGACCTCGTCAAAAAAATGCCGGAATTAAAAGATAAAGAAGTGAACTTTACAGGCTTCCAAGTCGCATTCCAAGAGGACGGTGGACTTGTCGCTTCTGTCTTCATCCGTAACGGAAATACACGCGCGATGAACGTCGAACAACTCCCAATCGAAATTATCGACGCAGCAGGCGATATCGTAGCGAAAGGTAGCTTCGAATTGCCACCGCTTGAAGTGAAAGCGAACTCGACAAAACCGTGGACATTCATCTTCCCTGAACAACTCATTCAGAAAAAAGATGCAGACTTTTCACGTTGGGTCGCACGTATCCCAAGCGATGCGAAAACGAATATTCAATAAAACGAAACGAGACGTGGCGCTTAACCTCGCCATATCTCGTTTCTTCATAGAAAAAGAGTGTTAAAACGAAACGACGTTTTAACACTCTTTTTTCTATTCTTGTAAATCTGTAATGACCGTAACGTCTGAATGAGTGAGTAAGTAAGTAATTGTCCAATGCACATCTACTTTTCCTTCTAACAACTTCTCAATCGCCGCTCGTTTCTTTTCACCGAATGCGATTAAAATGATTGACTTCGCACGTAAAATCGATTGAATACCCATCGTAAATGCGATATCTGGCATTTTTTCTGCATTATCAAAATATTGACCATTCACCGATAATGTTGAATCTGTCAATTTTGCGACGTGAGTAATCGAGTCGATCGGTGTTTCAGGTTCGTTGAAAGCGATATGCCCGTTCTCCCCTACTCCAAGCAACTGTAAATCGAGTGGATGCTCTAATAACAATTGCTCGTAGCGTTCGCACTCTTGCTCTGGATCTTCCGCTAAACCGTCTGGAATGAACGTTTGTTTAAACGGCTTATGTTGAAATAGATGCTCTTTCATAAAATAAGCGTAGCTGTTCGGATTGTCTTTCGCTAGTCCGACATACTCATCCAAATTAAAAGCTGTCACTTCAGAAAAATCTAATGAGGAGTCGACCCACTGTTTATAAATCGGAACCATCGTACTGCCTGTCGCAAGTCCGATCGTTTGTAATGTTTCATTTTGTAATTTATTTTTCACATATTCATACACATATTGTGCCGCTTCATTTTCGTTTTTCACACGTACTACATTTAACTGTGTCATTCGTATCTACCGACTTTCCATTAAAGTTTGTTCCGTTCTCATTGTAGTTTTAGTTGTTCCACTTGGTCAACCTTTACTACTTATATTAAGACGTCTTTCTTTTCACAATGTTTCCGAACGAACGACTTATTCCCTTACTTTTCCCATCTGAAACTTTGTTATTTTTATACATTCGATGTATAATTAAAGAGATGACAAAATAATAGAAAAGGAAGAAGTGAACGGTTTGTTGCATGATGATCGATTTGCGCATTATAACGCCGCTTGTTTACGCAAAGACTTTATCGCCGGAATTACGGTAGGTATTGTCGCCATCCCACTCGGAATGGCCTTTGCGATCGCCTCTGGAGTGAAACCCGAATACGGCTTGTACACAACAATTATTGCCGGATTTCTCGTCGCACTGCTCGGAGGCTCTCGCTACCAAGTCGCAGGACCAACAGGCGCATTTATCCCGATCTTGCTAGGTATAGTTTTACAGTATGGTTATCACGATTTACTCATCGCTGGATTTTTAGCGGGGATATTCTTAATTATTATGAGTTATTTAGGAGTCGCCCAGCTCATTCATTTCGTTCCGCGATCTGTCACAATCGGGTTCACCGCAGGTATTGCGGTCATTATTTTCACCGGACAAATTAGTAATTTTCTCGGGTTGACCGGTGTTGAAAAACGCGAATTTTTCCACCAAAATATGGGTGAGATTTTCGCTCAAATTCATACGATTAACGCGGCGAGTATCATTCTTGCCATCGCGGGACTTTTAACGATTTTACTCATTCCAAAATTCGCTCCAAAAGTTCCGGTGTTGCTCGTTGCCCTGATCGTACCGACGATTTTATCGCTCCTCTTTTTCCAAGGAAAAGTGGAGACGATCGGCACTGCATTTGGAGGAATTCCGAACACGCTGCCTTCTTTCGTTTTTCCGAAAATTACATTCGAGAAGTTGCTTCTTTTATGGCAACCAGCCCTCATTATCGCTGCGCTCGGCGCGATTGAATCTTTACTTTCTGCCGTCGTAGCCGACGATATGACACACGGGAAAAAACATGACTCGAAACGAGAATTGTTCGGACAAGGAATCGCCAATATGGTGACACCGTTATTCGGAGGGATTCCAGCGACAGGTGCCATTGCACGGACAGCGACGAATATTCGCTCAGGTGCAGTAAGCCCTGTTTCAAGTATGATTCAAAGTATTTTCGTTTTACTATTTTTACTATTGCTTTCTCCTTATGCGTCTTACATTCCACTCGCAGCGATGGCACCGATTTTAATGCACGTCGCTTGGAATATGAGCGCGCGTAAAGCCTTCGCTCAAATTGCAAGTGTCCGTTCAGGAGATGCGCTCGTTTTATGGGTCACTTTTTTATTAACGATTTTCGTCAACTTAACTGTTGCAGTACAAGTCGGTATTATTTTAGCCGCTCTCTCGTTTTTGAAAAAGATGATCGGAGAATTAAAATTAGAAAAGGGTCGCCTTTCAGACGTCGAACGAATCGAGTTTCAATCAGACCGACAATTCGTCGTCAAATATATGATTGAAGGACCTTTATTTTTCGGAACGGCGAAACGTTTTGAAGATACCGCGCCGACTTGGCTCGATCCAAAAATCGATATTATTATATTGGATATGGAACATGTGCCGACAATCGACGCAACAGGTGAAGCAGCACTCGCTGGATTTTTAGAAAAAGCGGAAGAGCTCGACATTCGTATTATCGTTAAACGTATGCCTGTTGAACAGCGTGCTCTATTGAAGAAGAGCGGATTATATGACAAAATTGGAAAGCAAAATTTCTTTATGAACATATGAGAAAAGCGGTTGAAATCAAAATGATTTCAACCGCTTTTTATGATCGTCCGACGTATTGATAAATCGCTTTAAGTCTCTCCGCTAACACAGGATAAGAATGTTCTTCGACAATTCGTTGTTTCACTTCTGTATATCTTTCTTCTGAACGATTCAACGCTTGTTCTATCCCTTCCGCTAAAGAAGACGGGTTTTGAGGCTCTACGAGTATCCCTGCGTCGTCTTTTAATAAATAAGGAAGTCCGCCTACATTTGTACCGACGACTGGCACACCGACCGCCATCGCTTCAAGTGCGACGAGTCCGAACCCTTCATGATGAGAAGGTAAAACGAAGACGTCCGCTGCCGACATCCATTTCGCTAAAGTCGTTTGAGGTTGTGGACCGACAAGATGTACACGTTCTAAAGTTTCAATCCGATCTTTCACCAACGTTGCGAATTGTGCATCTTTTTGAGAACCGACGATATAAAGAGAAAGTTTTTCTTTCGTGTAAGCAATTTGTTTATACGCCTCGATTAAATCTTCAATCCCTTTCGCACGAATGACGTTTCCGACATAAAGCAACATCGTTTCTTCTTTAGAGAGACGTAATGATTCACGTGAAAGCTCTTGCGGCATGACGTAAAAGACCGTTTGATCGACTCCCATACTAATGACGTGAACTTTATTAATCGAAACACCGAACTCTTTCACGACGTCTTGTTTTAGTTTTTCGCCAACTGTAATGACAGCGTCCGCTTTTTTTAAAATGCGTTCTGTCCATTTGCGTGCCATTTTGCTCTTTTTCGGCATTTGATCGACGTCTCCACCGTGTACAGTGACGACGTACGGTATGTTAAACCAACGCTTTCCCCAATAAGATAACATCCCTGTCGGGAATACATAGTGCGCATGTGTTAAATTTAATGTTTTGCGATTTTTTAACATACCGAAAAAACCGCGAATAAATAAACTCATATATTTTTGTAATTTCGCTATTTTTCCTTTTGATGGGTCTTCGATAGCTATGACAGATACGTCCATACCTTCATCTCTCAACAACTGTACTTGATTTTTGACGAAAATTCCGTACGTGGGATGTTGATCAGAAGGATACATATTGCTAAAGACTATAAGTTTCGTCATCTCATGATCGCTTCCTTACTCCGCTTTTTTTAAATGATTACATATTAAGAAAAGTATATCATAGTTTGCTTCAACTACCGCTATATTTTCTAATCCTTCTCATAAGACCAACGCGGAAGTCCGACATAGTCTAACATCCTTTGTTCAGAATAAATTCCCGCTTCCGGTCGGTCACGAAGAGGATAAATTTTAAAATGCCATCCATTTTCTTTTAAAACGACAGTCAGCAAAAATGAATATTCAAGTACTTTGACACTTTATACTTCTTCATTTAATGTCATCTTTTTAATCGTAATTCGTTTAATTCCTACAATATTTGTCGAAGCAAATTGTTGAGTCGGTAAAAAGTTACCTAATGAATAGTAGATATGTATATTTTATTTTTTGTATAGTTTTATGAAGTGTGAATGATGTAATAAAATATCTCCAATCATCTCGACCGTCATTCGTTTCACAACAAATTCTAGTGGAAATGTAACTCACTCTTCCTCCTCTTGTGACGGAGGCGTTTCAGTTAATACTCCTGCAGGCAGTATACAACTCGTATCATTTTTCATCAATTATTCAAGTAAAAAGAGCGCTACTGAGAGCGCCCTTTTTTTATGCATGTTGTTCTTCGTATTTTTTAATGTAATCTTCGTATTGGAACGTAATTGAAATTTCATCCCAACCGTTCAACAACATCTTTTTATTGTACGGGTCGATATCGAAGTCGTACTGTACGCCATCTTCTCCCTTTACTGTCTGTTCTTCAAGGTTAACCGTCACTTTGTACGTACCTTCCGCTAATCCTTTTTCGAGTAATTGCTCGACTTCCGCTTCTGTTAATTGAATCGGTAAAATCCCGTTTTTATAACAGTTGTTATGGAAAATATCCGCGAAGCTCGGAGCAATGACGACATCGAATCCGTAGTCTTGAATCGCCCACGGTGCGTGTTCACGTGATGAACCACAACCGAAGTTATCATGTGCGACGAGAATGCGTGAACCGTCGAAACGCGGATCGTTCATTACGAAGTCTTCCACTTTTGAGCCATCTGGATTAAAGCGCCAATGGTAAAACAAATATTGCCCAAACCCTGTACGCTCGATACGTTTTAAAAATTCTTTTGAAATAATTTGGTCTGTATCTACGTTTTTACGATCGAGTGGCGTAATGACACTCTCAACAATGTTAATCGGTTCCATTATGCATTCACTCCTTCTTTCATCATGTCACGAACGTCGACGAAATGTCCATGGACCGCCGCTGCTGCTGCCATTGGAGGACTGACGAGGTGCGTGCGTGAACCTGCTCCTTGACGACCTTCGAAGTTACGGTTTGACGTTGATGCGCAACGCTCTCCTGCTGGAACGACGTCATCGTTCATCGCTAAACACATACTACATCCTGCATCGCGCCATTCGAATCCTGCTTCGATAAATACTTTGTCTAATCCGAGCTCCTCCGCTTGTGCTTTCACCGTGCGTGAGCCAGGTACGACGATTGCTGTTACACCGTCTGCTACTTTGCGGCCTTCGACAACTTTCGCTGCTGCTTGTAAGTCAGAAAGACGAGCGTTCGTACATGATCCGATGAAGACGTGTTGAATGTCGATTGACGTTAACGGTTGTCCTTCTTCTAAGTCCATATAAGCGAGCGCTTTTTTCAACGCTTCGCGGTCTGATTGTGATTCGTAATCCGATTCACGTGGAACGGATGATAAAATACCTGAACCCATCGATGGGTTCGTTCCCCATGTGACGAACGGTTCGATTTCAGACGTATCGATTTCAAGCACTGTATCGTATGTCGCACCTTCGTCTGTTGCGAGGGCGAGCCACTCTTTCGCTTTCTCTTCAAACGCTTCGCCTTGTGGAGCGTATTTGCGTCCGCGAATGTATTCGATCGTCGTTTCATCCGGGCTAATTAATCCTGCTTTCGCTCCCGCTTCGATCGACATATTACATACCGTCATGCGCTCTTCCATCGTTAAATTGCGAATCGCTTCACCAGTAAATTCAACGATATGCCCTGTTCCGACATCGATACCGAATTTTGCGATGATCGCTAAAATAATATCTTTCGCTGCGACACCGTATCCTAATTCGCCATTGACGCGAATTTCCATCGTTTTCGGACGTGCTTGCCACAATGTTTGTGTCGATAAGACGTGTTCCACTTCACTCGTTCCGATACCGAATGCGATCGCACCGAATGCACCATGTGTTGACGTATGGCTATCTCCA